>RFNE01000288.1 GCA_009927375.1 Actinomycetota bacterium
GAGAACGCAACATCTGTCGTGATGTCGGCAGTCGAGAGCCGCCAACCCCAACCATCGGGAAGCGGACCGTCAGCGGTGATTTCGTACTGCACGCCGAGCCCGTTGCGCCACGGCACGCCTGGGCGCTCGAGGGCACGCTGGACGATCACGGGCAGTAGCGGTTGCCCTTGTCGCGGAACATCTGGGCTTCTGCGAGTTGCTTGTCGGTGATGCCGACCGCCGTCGTCGGGTCGATTCCGCAGATCACCGCGTTCGTCAGGGTCGCGTTCGTGAAGTTCGCCCCTGCAATCACCGCGCCGGTGAGGTTTGCACCGCTCAGGTTCGCTCCCGCCAGGTCTGCGTTCGTGAGATTGGTGCGGATGAGCACCGTCTGCTTCAGGTTCGCCCGCACGAGCGACGCTCCGGTGAGGTCCGCCACGCTGAAGTCGGTGAACTCGAGCTTGAGGAGCGAGAAGTCGACTCCCGCGAGATTGGCGAACTGGCACTTGAGCAAGGTCACACACGTGAAATCGACCTTCGGAACCGTGGTAGTGGTGCTCGTCGTTGTGGTCTCGATCGTCGTCTCGACGACGGAGTCGGCGGTCTCGGCAACGGTGGTGTCCACCGCCTCGACGACACTTGAGTCCGCGGATCCCGACGGTGTCGAGTCCATCGTGCAGCCGGCGAGGACGACGCCGAGCGCGACGAGAAAGGCAGCGCCACGACGGGAGGTCATCTCTCAAGCCTAGGCTTGCACGCGATGTCGACGAGCCATACCTCCGCGAAGTGGGGCACGCCCGACATGGTGTCGCCACTCGCACGCGTTCTCGTGCGCACTCCGACGACGATCGGCAAGTTCGTCGAAGATGGTCACTGGCGGATGCCCGATACCGAAGCATTGTTGCGCGAACACGATGAGTTCGTCGCGTTGCTCACTTCGCTCGGTTGCGAAGTCGACATCGCCGCACCGATCGATGGTCTCGTGGACGCGGTGTACATGCACGACCCGATGATCATGACGCCACACGGCGCAATCCTGCTGAACATGGCGAAGCCGATCCGCTCGCCGGAACCCCAACACTTCCGTGCCGATCTCGAGCGACTCGGCGTGCCGATCCTCGGGCAATTGACTGCACCCGGTGTCGCCGACGGTGGCGACAAGGTGTGGCTGGATGCACGAACGTTGCTCATCGGCCACGGCTATCGAACTAACCAAGCTGGTATCGACCAGATCCGTTCGCTGCTCTCGCCTCACGGCGTCGAAGTGCACTCCTTCGACCTGCCCCACTACGAGGGTCCGGCCGCGGTGCTCCACCTGATGTCGGTGCTCTCCCCGATCGCCCACGACCTCGCCGTCGTCTACGAACCGCTCGCACCGGTGCGCCTGCTCCAGTTCCTCGAGTCCCGCGGCATTCGCTGGATTCCCGTGAGTGAACGAGAGATGTTGACGCAAGGAGCGAACATCCTCACGATTCGCCCGAACGTCGTCGTGCTCGCCGCGGGCAACCCCGAGGTCGAAGGTGCACTGCGCGAGGCTGGCGTCGAGGTGCACGTGTTCAACGGCGCAAACGTCGCCGTCAAGGGCGACGGTGGACCGACGTGCCTCACCGCGCCACTCACCCGCATCACGCTCTAGAGAAGGAGTCATCATGGCCGAGTTCACTGACCGCGTCGCAATCGTCACCGGATCGTCGAGTGGAATCGGCGAGGAGGTCGCCAAACGGCTCGGCGCACTCGGCGCGACCGTGGTCGTCAACTCTGCGACTTCCGTCGACGCAGGGATGCGAGTGGCCTCGGAGATCGGATCGAACGCGACCTACATCCAGGCTGACATCGCAGACAAGAAAGCCGGAGAGCGACTCGTCGATGAAACGATCTCGCGCTTCGGGCGACTGGACATCCTCATCAACAACGCCGGATGGACGACGCTCGTCGACCACCGCAACCTCGACGCACTCACCGACGACATCTTCGATCGCACGTTCGACGTCAACGTCAAGGGCACCTGGATGTTGACGAAGTACGCGCTTGACCACTTGAAGAAGAGCGACGACGGCAACGTGGTGACCATCACGTCGATCGCGGGCGTGCGACCGGTCGGCAGTTCGATCGCCTACGCCATGTCGAAGGCGGCGTTGAACCACATGACGGTCTTGCTCGCCAAGTCACATTCACCGGTGCGATTCAATGCGGTCGCCCCTGGGCTCGTCGAGACCCCGTGGACCAAGGACTGGCAGAACCAGCACGACGGCGTCAAGGCGATTGCCCCGCTCCACCGCTCGGCGACCCCAGAGGACTGCGCAGAGGCGACCCTCGCACTCCTGCGCAATACTTATGCGACTGGCCAGGTCCTCGTCGTGGACGGCGGCCTCACCCTGGTGATGTAGGCCCGACGTCGCCAAATTGTCACAGTTTTGTAAACAGTTTGACCTCCCATCCCGCAGGTGGATGTACCACGCTTGAGGTGGGCTTAATGACGAACCCTCCCGGTTTCGGGGCCCGAGTTGGAGGAACAACGACTCAATGGAAGAAATGACAGGACTGGTTACCAGTAACCACGACCTCGTATACAACGCGCTCTCGTTCGCCACGGCGACCTTGGGAATTGCGTTCGTGTACTTCTTGGTCTCGCGTAACCGCGTCTCCCCGGCCTACCGCAGTGCGGTGACGATGTCGGCGATGATCTGCGGTATTGCGGCATATCACTACTGGCGCATGTTTTCGAACTTCGCCGCAGGAACGTGGAACGAGGGCTACCGCTACGCGGACTGGCTGCTCACCGTGCCCCTCCTCGTCGCCGAACTCGTCGTGGTATCGGGCGTGTCGAAGGCCGTCGCCAAGAAGGTGACACCGCGACTCGTGGTCGGAGCATTGCTCATGATCGCCACCGGTTACCCGGGCGAAGTTGCCGCTCACGGCTCGTCGGACCGCACCGTGTGGGGAGCCATCTCCGGCGCCTTCATGCTGTACGTCCTCTACGAGTTGTTCGCAGGCGAAGTCGGCAAGGCTCTGAAGAGCCAGGCAGGCGAAGTCGGCAAGAAGCTGAACAACGTTCGCTACTTGCTCCTCTTCACCTGGGGCATCTACCCGATCTTCTACATCCTCGGCGATGAGACGAGCTGGTTGGCCAAGCAGATCGGCCTCAGCGTCGAAGAAGCAGCCACCGTCATTCAGGTCGGCTACTCGGCATCGGACGTTCTCGCGAAGGCCGGCTACGGTCTCGTGATCATGTCGATCGCCCTCGCCCGCAGCGAGTCTGAGGGTTACCGCGCCGCCTAGTGCGAACCGCATTTCGGAAAAAGCCCCGGGGCAACCCGGGGCTTTTTTCATT
>RFNE01000241.1 GCA_009927375.1 Actinomycetota bacterium
CTCCTCGTCGGAGCGGACTTGCAGCGACCGGCCGCCGTCGAGCAGTTGCGCGTGCTCGGTCAGCAACTGAACGTGCCGGTGTTCTCACAGCCCGGTGATCCGGTCGAGTGTGCTCGTGCGGGACTCGCCGAGGCCCGCGACAAGGGTCGCGACGTGTTGATCGTGGACACCGCAGGTCGACTCGCGATCGATGCGGAGATGATGCGCCAGGTTGCGGAGATCTCCGGTGCGGTCTCGCCGCACTACACGTTCCTCGTCGTCGATGCGATGACGGGTCAGGACGCGGTCACCGTGGCCAAGGCCTTCGATGAGACGCTCGCGATCACCGGCGTGATCCTGTCCAAGTTGGACGGCGATGCACGAGGTGGTGCCGCGCTGTCGGTGAAACAGGTGATCGGCAAGCCGATCGCGTTCGCCGCCACGGGCGAGAAACTCGATGCCTTCGAGCAGTTCCATCCCGATCGCATGGCGAGTCGCATCCTCGGCATGGGGGACGTGCTCACGCTCATCGAGCAGGCCGAGAAGGTGTTCGAAAAGGAGCAGGCCGAGGCCGCGGCATCCAAGATGCTCGAGGGTCAGTTCACCCTCGATGACTTCCTCGAGCAGCTCCAGCAAGTGAAGAAGATGGGACCGCTGTCGGGAATCATGGGGATGATTCCGGGCATGCCCAAGGAAGTGAAGGACGCGCAGATCTCCGATGATCTCGTGAAGGTCACCGAGGCGATCATCCGCTCGATGACCCCCGAGGAGCGGGCCAAGCCCGAGGTCATCAACGGCTCGCGACGCGCGCGCATCGCCAAGGGCTCGGGAACCCAGATCGCGGACGTGAACCGGCTCGTGAAGCAGTTCATGGAGATGCAAAAGATGATGAAGCGCATGGGGGGCATGGGCGGCAAGAAAGGCGGCAAGGGTATGGATTTGGCCGCGGCGTTGGGCTCTCACCTCGGCCCCCGATAGCCTCAAGGCCATGTCAGTAAAGCTTCGCCTCACCCGAGTGGGCAAAACCAAGCAGCCGCACTATCGCATCGTCGCGGCCGATACCCGCAACGCCCGTGACGGCCGTTTCCTCGAGATCGTCGGCAACTACCACCCGCAGTCGGAGCCATCGGCTCTCACCGTGGACAACGAAAAGGCCATCAAGTGGCTGAAGCAGGGCGCGTTGCCGTCCGAGCGCGTGAAGAAGTTGTTGGAGATCTCGGGCGCATGGTCCGAGTTCATGGCCACCAAGTCTTCGAAGTCCTCGAAGTAACCCGCGTCAGTCGACCATCGTGTCAGAGACCGCAAACCTCGTTCCTGCTCCCGTCGCCACCGCCGTGCTCACGCACGTCGTGCGCTCGATCGTGGACGACCCGGAGGCCGTGAAGGTCGAAGGTTTCGCGGACGGCGAAAAGATCGTGTTGGAAGTACGAGTTGGCGAAGGC
Organism: Actinomycetota bacterium; assembly: GCA_009927375.1. Taxonomy (GTDB): domain Bacteria; phylum Actinomycetota; class Acidimicrobiia; order Acidimicrobiales; family Ilumatobacteraceae; genus UBA3006. Next base: position 1,422 of record RFNE01000241.1, read on the forward strand.
GACCTCGGCCGCGTCATTGGTCGTCGCGGACGAACGGCGATGAGCATCCGCACCGTGGTGCGCGCCGCAGCAGAACGCGACGGAGTGGACGTTGATGTCGACTTCGTCGACGACTGAACCAACCCCACCTGCGGGTTGTCTCCACGTCGGCCGTGTCGGTCGACCGCATGGCGTGCGTGGCGAAATGTACGTCGACTTCTTCACCCCGCATCCGCAGCGCGTCGCAGTCGGCGCGAAGGTCTGGATTCGCGGCGAGTGGTACGAACTCGCATCGTGCAAACCCTCGACTGATCGTCATCTCGTCGTGCTCGCGGGCGTGGATGACCGCAACGTCGTCGAGCGACTGACGAACGCCGAGGTCTACGGCGAGCCGATCGAGGATTCCTCCGTCGTGTGGGTGCACGAGTTGATCGGCGCGCGCGTGGTGGACGTTGCCGGTCATGAGCGCGGCACGTGTGTCGCGGTGATCGACAACCCCGCGCATCCGATCATGGAACTCGACTCCGGTGCCTCGTGCCGACGCCGTTCATCACTTCGCGCGATGCGGGTGTGGTGACGATCGATCCGCCCGAGGGACTGTTCGACTTGGAGGGCGAGTGATGCGCATCGACGTGTTTTCGATCTTTCCGTCGCTGGTGGACGGTTTCTGTCAGGAGAGCCTGCTCGGTCGTGCGCGCAAGGAGGGCAAGGTGACGATCACCTGCCACGACCTGCGCGAACACACGAGCGACGTGCACCATTCGGTCGACGACGCTCCGTTCGGCGGTGGCGCGGGAATGGTGATGAGCCCGCAGCCGATCTTCGATTCCTTCGAGCGCTCCGGTGCGCCGCGGCCGTTGTTCTTGTTGTCGCCGGGCGGCAAGCGCTTCGATCAAGCCTTCGCCAACAGGTTGAGCGAACTGGACGGCTTCAGCTTGTTGTGTGGTCGGTACGAGGGTGTCGACCATCGCATCCGTGAACACCTCGTGGACGAGGAGATCTCCGTCGGCGACGTCGTGCTCGCGGGCGGGGAAGTGGCGGCGTGTCTCGTGATCGAGGCCGTCACGCGTTTGATCCCCGGCGTGATGGGCAATGCGGTGTCGCCGGTGACGGAGAGCTTCGGAGCCTCCGGGCTGCTCGAAGAACCACAGTTCACCCGACCGGCCGAGTTCCGCGGGTGGGTCGTGCCCGAGGTGTTGCGCTCGGGGGACCATGCCCGCATCGAGCGGTTCCGCCTCGCCCAGGCCCTGCACCGCACGATTGCCCGCCGGCCCGACCTGATCGAGGCTCGCGGAGGGCTTTCCAGCGAGGACAAAGCCCTGTTGGAAGAGTTCCCACCGCTCCCGTATCCTTCTACCTTCACCATTTAACGGGTATTGCCTCGTCGAGCCCGCCACGAAGGACCTCTCAGATGAAGACCACCGACATCGTCGACAACCAGAACAAGCGCACCGACGTCCCCGACATCCGTCCGGGAGACGAGGTCAAGGTGCACGTGCGCGTCGTGGAAGGTGGCAAGGAGCGCGTCCAGATCTTCCAGGGCAACGTCGTGGCCATCAGCGGCTCGGGCATCTCCGAGTCCTACACCGTGCGCAAGCTGTCCTACGGCGTGGGTGTCGAGCGCACCTTCCCGTTCCACAGCCCCTCGGTCGCCAAGCTCGAGATGGTCAAGCGCGGTGACGTTCGCCGCGCCAAGCTGAACTACCTGCGCGACCGCAAGGGTAAGTCGGCCAAGGTTCGCGAAAAGCGCGAAGACCAATAAGCCGCGTCGGCGCCCTTGAACACCGACGACCTCGACAACTTCGAAGCTGAACGCGAGCTACAGCTCGCCCAGGAGTATCAAGACGTCGTCTCGATGTTCCGTTACGCCGTCGAGACCGATCGGCGTTTCTATCTCGCCAACAACGTCGACGTGAAGGTGCTGTCCGAGGGACCGCGACCGATCGTCGAGATCACGCTCACCGATGCGTGGGTGTGGGACATGTACCGCAAGAGCCGCTTCGTGCCCAAGGTGCGCGTGCTCAGTTTCAAGGACGTCAACGTCGAGGAACTGCCCGGCCTCGACATCTGATCAGCCCGGTGCGTTCGGCACCCGGCGATCCCAGCACGCATAGTGCCAGTGACGGCGCAGGTCGGTTGCCTCACTCGGCACGCACACGTAGTGACCCATCCCGACGGGAATGTCACGGCCACACCCGGGACACACGTACTGCTTGTTCGCTTCGTAGGGCTGCACGCGCCGCACCTCGACCGGGCCGTACAGGCCGTCCCAGATGCCCGTCATCCGAGGAAGGCCCACGCAACGAGGAGGGCAATGGCGACCATCGCACTCGCCACGATGACCACGTCCGAGGCTCGCTTCACGCGCTTGCGATGAGGGTTGAATCCCATCCCCTCAGTATCGTCGGTGAAATGGAAACACTCGAGGTTGCTCGCTCGGGGGGCATCGTCACCGTGACGATGAACCGTCCGCACCGCAAGAACGCCGCCAACGGAACCATGTGGCAGGAACTCCTCGCCACGTTCCGCGAGATCGCGGACTCGACCGAGGACCGCGTGATGGTGCTCACCGGTGCAGGCGGAGAGTTCTGCAGCGGAGCGGACCTCACCGATGGTGGAGCGCGCTCGGCAGGCAAGCACGCACTCGCCTCGATGCGCACGATCAGCGAGATCTGCCTCACGCTCCAGCGCATGCCCCAGCCGACGATCGCCAAGGTGCGGGGAGTGGCCGTCGGTGCAGGCTGCAACATGGCGCTCGTGTGTGACCTCGTCGTCGCCTCCGAGAACGCGCGCTTCTCCGAGATCTTCGCTCGCCGCGGACTGTCGCTCGACTTCGGTGGCTCGTGGGTGTTGCCACGTCGCATCGGTCTGCACCGCGCCAAGGAACTCGCGTTCTTCGGTGAGATCATCGGTGCAGACGAAGCCGAGCGCATCGGTCTCGTCAATCGCGTGCTCGCAGACGCCGACGTCGACGCCTTCGTCGACAACTGGGCGAAGAAGCTCGCCGCCGGTCCGCCGATTGCGCTCGCACAGACCAAGCGCATGTTGAACAACGCGATGAACGTGACGTTGGAAGAGGCCCTCGATGACGAAGGTGCCGCACAAAGCGTGAACTTCGGAACCAAGGACACCATCGAGGCGATGGCTGCCTTCGCCGAGAAGCGCGACCCCAAGTTCATCGGTCGCTAGAGCCTCGCCGCGAGGCGAGGAGTGCATGCGGTTAGCGTTGTCTCGTGCGCGTGCGAACCGTGATCGTCCTCGTCGCTTCGGCGTCGATGTGGGCTGCTCCCGTTCGCGCCACCGTGCCGCCACCCGTTCCCGTCGACTCGGTGCCGCTCGAGCAGAGCGAGGATCCGGCGGTGATCGCACCGTCGCCGATCAC
>RFNE01000176.1 GCA_009927375.1 Actinomycetota bacterium
TCCGTGATCGATGGCGACGCCGCGACGTGCGTGACCGAGCACCGCGAGACCGACCGTGGTCTTTCCCGACCCCGACTCGCCCACGAGACCGAGCACGCGACCCGGCTCGACGGTGAGCGTGACCTCATCGACAATGTCGTTACCCGTTGCCGCGACGTTCAGTCGCAGGTTGGTGATCGCAAGACCGTTACTCACCCTTGCCTCCACGATCGATGCCCGCCGAGACGCGCGAGAGCCCATCACCGATGAGGCCGGTGCCGATGGTGAGGAGTGCGAGTGCCACCGTCGGCAGCACGACGCCCCAGGGTTGCTCGGTCAGCGCCACGCGATTCTCCTGGATCATGAGCCCCCAGTTCGCCGAGTTGGGGTTCGGGGTGAATCCGAGGAATGCGAGCGAGGCGATTCCACCGATGCTGTAGGTGAGGCGCAGGTTGACCTCGACGAGGAGCGACGACGTCACGTTCGGCAATACCTCGGCGAAGATCACTCGCCGACGCGACTCGCCCAACGCTTCGGCAGCAGCAATGAAGTCACGTTCCACGACCGGCACTGCCGCACCGCGAATGATGCGCGCGATGCGGGGTGTGGTGGAAAGTCCAACGGTGAAGATGATGAGGAGGTTGCTCGGTCCGAACATCGAAATCACGAGGAGCGACAACAGCACCTGCGGGAACGAGAGAATCACGTCCAAGGTGCGCATGATGACTTCATCCAGGCGACCCCTGTTGTACGCGGCAATCAAGCCGAGCGTGGTGCCAAGGACGATGCCGATCGTGGTCGCCGCCAGCGCAAGCAACAGGATCGATCGACCACCGAACAGGAAGCGCGAAAAGACGTCCTGACCGAAGTAGTCGGTACCAAAGACCGTGCCCGGCACGCTCTTCAGGTTCGGCGAGTCGACGAATTCCGTCGAGCCAAACGGCGCGACGAACGGACCGAGGATCGCGATCGCGGCGATCAGCAACGCGATCGTGAGTCCGACTTGGGTCCGGCGCAACTTCAGCGCCTGACGCACGAGCGACGGTGGACGCTCGACCGTGACCTGCTCGACGACGGCGCTCACTTGAGCCTCGTTCGCAGTCGCGGCGTGACGAGCACCGTGCCGATGTCGGCGAGGAGGTTGGTGACCACGTACACCGTGGCGATGAGCAGCGTGAGGAACTGCACCACCGGCATGTCCCGTGAGCGGACCGCATCGGCGAGTGCCGTGCCGAGACCCGGATAGTTGAAGAGGCGCTCGACGATGATGACGCCTCCCGCGAGATAGGCGAGGTTGAGCGCGATGACCTGCAAGCTCGGACCAATGCCGTTCGGAATCGCGTGGCGCCACAGCACCGTGCGCTCATCCATGCCCTTCAGTCGAGCCATTTCGATGTAGTCGCTCTCCAACACCTCGACCATCGCGGCGCGCATCACGCGCGCAACGTATGGGGTGACGGAGATGACGAGCGTGAGGACGGGAAGCGTGAGCCCGGCCATGTCGGACCACGGTGGCTCACCAGGGGCGAGATACGTGACCGCAGGCAACCACTGCACCACCGTGGTGGCGAACAACACGGTGAGCACGGTGCCGACGACGAATTCGGGAAGCGCGGCGAGGATCAACGTCGCCATCGACGACGTGGTGTCGAACTTCTTGTCGCGCTTCAGGGCCGCATACGACCCGATCACGATCGAGATCGGAATCGAACCTGCAGCAGACAGGAGCAAGAGGAAGAACGATGCGCCGATGCGAGGACCGACGAGGTCCTTGACTGGCATCATCGTGGCGAACGACTCGCCGAGATCTCCGGTGAACACACCACCCAACCACGAGAAGTACTGCTGGTAGATCGGCTGGTCGAGACCGAACTGCGCACGAAGCGCAGCGAGTGATTCGGGTGTCGCTTCGCGACCGAGCATTGCTTCGGCCGGGTCAGACGGCAACGCCTGGGTGATCAAGAAGATCAACAGCGACACGATGAACAGCGTCGCGATCCCCAGTGCGATGCGCTTCACCAGAAAGCGCGCGATATACCCCTTCACAATCCCCCAAACTTCCCTAGTTATGGAACTGCCGCCCGCCGAAGCGGGCGGCAGTCCTCAATGCCTCGGTGTGAACGAGTCTTAGGCCAGGTACCAGCCCTTGAACCCGTGACCGTAGTAACCCATGTTGAGCTGGCTTGGACCGGTGTCCACGCCCTGCAACTTGGTCGAGTACGCATCGGCGAAGTTGTTGAAGAACGGAATGATGTAACCGCCCTTTTCGAACTCCTCCTTCTGCATCTTGGCCACGACGACCTTGCGCTTTTCCTTGTTGTTGATACCGACGGCCTTTTCGTAGTCGGCGCGGAAGGTGCTGCCTGCCGGCGGCCACTTGAGCTCGGGGTACACGTCCATGGACGCTGCGACCTGCGCGAGGTAGGCACGTGGCGACCAGTACGTCGTGTAGAAGCCGGTGTTCATGTACTGGCCCTTTGCCGACCAGTAGGTGCCACCGTCGATGACCTTGGCGTCAACGACGACAACGCCGTCGGTCTTCTTGGCCATTTCGGCGAACGCCTGGATCATCAGCACGAGACCGCCGGTGTCGTCCGGAGCGGTGAGCTCGACCTTCAGCGGGTTGGCCTTCGAGTAGCCCGACTTCTTGAGCAACGCCACGGCTGCAGGAATGTCCTGCTCGCGCTGTGGGAAGTTGTTCGCGTTGTAGAACTCGTCGATGTAGCCGTAGAGGTCGTTGGCGATCTTGCCGTGACCGTTGAGCACCTGCTTGACCATCTGCTTGCGGTTCACGATGAGACGCAAGGCCTGACGGACGTTGTTGTCATCGAACGGCTTGATGTCGATGCGCATGCACATCGCCAACCACGCACCAGCCGAGTTCTCGACTGCGGTCAGGTACTTCTTCGACTTGATCGTCTGCCACTGCTCGAACGGGATGTCGATGGCGGCGTCGATCTGCTTGGCGACGAGCGCGTTGACGAGCGCGGTCTTGTCGGCGAAGTCGATGATCTGGACCTTGTCGAGGTACTGCTCGGTCTTGTCCCAGTAGCCGTCGAAGCGCGAGTGCGTGCTCTCGCGGCCCGGGGTGTAGCTGTCGAGCTTGTAGGCGCTCGTTCCGATCTGGGTCTTGCCGTCGTAGCCCTTCTTGGCGATGGTGTAGGTGTAACCCGCGAGCACCGCGATGAAGTCCACGTTCGGGATCAACAGATTGAACTCGACCGTGTTGGCATCGGTTGCCACGACGCTTGCGTTGTTGAGGAACGTGCGCAGCGGCTTACCGGTCGTCTTCTGAGCCGGATCCAACAGACGCTGGAACGACGCGACGACGTCAGCTGACGTGAGCGGCGTGCCGTCGTGGAACTTCACGCCCTTGCGGATCTTGACGACGTACTTGGACGGGTTCACCGCCTTTGCCGACTCGGCCAAGCCGTGCTTGGTCTGCGGTGCGAACTTGGTGTCGAAGGTCATCAGCGACTCGAACGTCGACAGCGTGCGGGCCTGGTCGGCCTTGGCCACGATGTACTGCGCGTCGAAGACGTCGTTAGCGCCACCGACGACGCCGAGCTTCAGCGTGCCGCCCTTCTTCGGTGCGGCAACCTTGGCCGCCGATGCGATACCTGTCGAGGTACCCATCACGCCGACCGCAACTGCTGCAGCTCCAGCGCCCTTGATGAAACGTCGGCGGGTGAATTCCGCCGAGATCAACTCGTGCTGTTCCATGAACACTTACCCCCTGAGTAGTCACGGACTGGAGTCCGCCACGAGCCCCTCGCTCGCAGGGCAAACGGTAGCACAGGAATTCGGGGTGATTACTAAAGTGTTCAGCCGCGTCGGCGGCGTCCCGAAGGTCCCCCGTCGGCGCTCGGAGCCTTGTTGGTCAAGGGCCCGATGGTGTCCACGATGGACTCGACCGAGGGCGCCTGACCCCGGGAATACCCCGCGATCGACTCGGCCATCGCCCGCAAGTGCTCAGGACTCGTTCCGCAGCAGCCCCCGATGATGCGGGCGCCGGCATCCACGGCAAGCCGTGCGTACTTGGCCATCAATTCGGGGTTCCCGAGTACGTGATGGTCGTGCCCTCGAACTTCGGGATACCGCAGTTGCCTTTGCACACGATCGGGTTCGCCGCCCCCGTCATCTCGAGCACGGAGACCAAGATGTCGCTCGCCCCGACGCCGCAATTGGCGCCGATCGCCAAGGGTGCGACCGAGAGATCTGCGAACTGTGCGGCGAGCGTGTTCGGCGCAAGTCCCATCATCGTGCGACCCGCAGTGTCGAAACTCATCGTGCAGACGTACGGCATGCCCACGCGAATCGCCGCCTCGGCCGCTGCGCGCATCTCTTCTGGCGCAGACATCGTCTCGATCCAGGCGACGTCAGCGCCGCCCTCCTTCAAACCCTCGATCTGTTCGGCGAAGGCATCCACTGCCTCGTCGTGTGTGAGAGCACCGAGTGGTTCGAACAACTCCCCCGTCGGTCCGACCGAGCCGGCAACGACGACTGGTCGCGAAGCGGCGTCCGCCACGCTGCGGGCGAGTTTCGCCGCCCCCGCGGCGAGCTCGTGCACGCGAGCTTGGGCGTTGTGCAACTTCAGGCGATGACGATTACACCCGAAGGTGTTCGTCAGGATGATGTCGGCGCCGGCGTCGACGAACTGTTGATGGAGACCGATGACGCGCTCCGGATGATCGGTGATCCAGAACTCCGGCGGCTCACCCGACTCGAGACCAACCTTGAAATAGTTGGTGCCGGTGGCACCATCCGCGAGAAGGGGTCGACCGAGCGCGAGGAGGTCTTGCAGGCTCGTTCGCACGATGCGAACGCTAGCCCATCACGTTTCCGGCGGTCACGGCTTCGGAGCGAAGTCGTGAGAATGCACCGAGGTTGATGGCCTTGCCCGTCGCTTCTCCGACGAACTCGAGTGGCGTCACGTCGTGATCGATGCCCTGTTCCTGGGCTTCGATCAAGATGCGCATGAATTTGCCGACGAGCGGGGCGTTCTTGAACTGGTTGCCACTCGTGCCGCACGCCATGAAGAAACCGTTCACGCTCGACTTGTCGTACAGCGGAATCCAGTCGTCGGTCACGTCGTACAACGCGCCGATGCCGAGCAACTTGAGCGGGATACCGAAATCGGGCAAGCGTC
>RFNE01000235.1 GCA_009927375.1 Actinomycetota bacterium
CTTCGTGGACGGCTTCCACTACGACGCCCACCCGATGGGCATGTTCATCTCTGCCGTGGCCGCGCTCGGCACGTTCTACAACTCCGCCAAGCGAATCTTCGACGAGGACGCCCTCAACAAGCAGATCCTCCGACTCGTGGCCAAGGTGCCGACGATCGCCGCGATGACGTACCGATTCTCCAAGGGTCTGCCCTTCGTGTTGCCGAACAACTCGATGAACTACTCGCAGAACTTCCTCAACATGATGTATCGCATCGGCGACGACTACCGCGTCGATCCCACCCTCGCCCGCGCGATGGACGTGCTCTTCATCCTGCACGCCGACCACGAGCAGAACTGTGGCACCACGACGATGCGCGTCGTGGCGAGCGCGAACGCCGATCCGTACTCGAGCGTCGCAGCAGCAGCTGCCGCCCTCTACGGCCCGCTGCACGGTGGTGCCAACGAAGCCGTCGTGCGCATGCTCGCTGAGATCGGCACCGTGAACAACGTGCCGGCGTTCATCAAGAAGGTGAAGGACGGCGAGGCCAAGCTCATGGGCTTCGGTCACCGCGTGTACAAGAACTTCGACCCACGCGCCACGATCATCAAGAAGACCGCGTACGAGGTGTTCGAAGTGACGGGCAAGAACCCACTCCTCGACATCGCCCTCGAACTCGAGAAGGCCGCACTCAACGACGAATACTTCATCAGCCGCAAGCTGTACCCGAACGTCGACTTCTACTCGGGCCTCATCTACCAGGCGCTCGGATTCCCCGTCGAGATGTTCACCGTGCTCTTCGCCATTCCCCGCACCGTCGGCTGGCTCGCCCACATGTCAGAGCTGCTGAAGGACAAGGAACAAAAGATCAGCCGCCCACGCCAGTGGTACACCGGGGTCGACGAGCGACCCTACGTGGCGATCGGCAAGCGCTAGTTCGCGACGTCGATCACGATCTTTCCGACGTTCGCGTTGGCTTCCATGTGCCGATGCGCGTCTGCGATCTGATCGAGTGAATACCGTCGGTCGATGACCGGTTTCATCTGCCCGGAGTCGAACAACGGCAACATCTCTGCCGAGAA
>RFNE01000044.1 GCA_009927375.1 Actinomycetota bacterium
TCGACTCGATCGGTCGCAAGCGCGGAGCTGGTCTCGGTGGCGGTCACGACGAGCGTGAGCAGACGTTGAACCAGATGCTCGCGGAGATGGACGGCTTCGAGGCCACCGAAGGAATCGTCGTGATGGCCGCGACGAACCGCCCCGACATCTTGGACCCCGCGCTCTTGCGCCCTGGTCGCTTCGATCGTCAGATCGTCGTGCCACTCCCCGAATCCGATGAGCGCCTCGCGATCCTGAAGGTGCACTCGACGGGGAAGCGCATGGGCACCGACGTCGACCTCGACACGATGGCTAAGGCGACTCCAGGAATGAGCGGTGCAGATCTCGCCAACCTCGTCAACGAGGCGGCACTCTTCGCCGTGCGCCGAGGCTCGACCACATCGAGCGCATCGACTTCGAAAACGCCCGTGATCGCGTCGTGCTCGGTGCTCGCCGCGAGAGCCTCATCCTGAACGCGGAAGAAAAGCGTGCGACCGCCTACCACGAAGGTGGACACGCGGTCCTCGCCACCGTGCTCCCGCACAGCGACCCGCTGCACAAGGTGACGATCCTGCCGCGCGGCATGGCGCTCGGCGTGACGTGGACGCTCCCCGAAGAGCGCCACACCTATTCACGTGAGTACTTCGAAGACGTCATCTGCAAGGCGATGGGTGGACGTGTCGCGGAGATGATCGTGTTCGATCACGTCAACAGCGGGGCCGCCAACGACCTCGAGCAGGCCACGATGATCGCGCGCCGAATGGTGCGCGAGTGGGGCATGAGCGACGCCATCGGCCCGATGGCCTTTGCCGGTCAGCAGCAGGTGTTCCTCGGCGAAGACCTGATGACGAGCGGTCGCGAGTACTCCGACGAGATGGCCCGCAAGATCGACGACGAGATCGCGCGCATCTTGCGCGAGCAGGAACAGCGCGCCCGCGAGATGCTCCTCAAGCACCGTCGCGGACTCGACCTGGTTGCGCAGTCGCTCCTCGACAACGAGACGATCGATGGCGCAATGGTCTCACGTCTGATTCAGCAGGGTCTCGGCGAGCCGAGCAAGCAGACGAACGACACCAAGCCGAACGTCTAGTTCGCGTCGTCTGCGCAGGCGGCCTCGCCGCCGTCGCGCACACGTGCGAGCGCTGCCCACAAATCCGTCGCGCTGACCGGTCCGAGGAAGGCCGCACGAACGACCCCTCGGTCGTCGGCCATCACGACTGCGGGAACCGCATCGACTGCGTACTTGCTGTGC
>RFNE01000327.1 GCA_009927375.1 Actinomycetota bacterium
ACACCAGCTGCACAGGCGGTCGGTGTCTTGAACGCCCGACTTGCGACCTCGTCAGCAACACTCGTGTCGATCTCATGCCCAACGCCCACGAACACGGGTTTCGTGCAACGACCAATCGCGGACGCAACCTCGAGCGTGTCGTAGGCGAGCAAATCGGTGCGCGATCCTCCACCACGCACGAGCATCACGATGTCGATGTCGTCCCTGCGCGAGCAATGGTCGATCGCCTTCACGATCGACGGCACCGCACCCTCACCCTGCACACGAACGTCGAAGGTGAGGATGGAAATCCGATACCGGATTCAGTGAGTTCCTTCTCAGCGTCACGATGTGCGGCACTCCCGAGTGAGGTGATGAGCGCGAGGCGAAGTGGAACGAGTGGGATCTCGATGTGTTTGTTGGTGTCGTAGAGCCCAGCTTCACGCAGCTTCCTGATCACCTCGTCGCGCTGGCCAGCGAGATCACCGAGCGTGAACAGCGGATCGATGTTGTCCACCTTGAACGAGAACTTTCCGTTGACATCCCACACGTCGGCGGTGCCATGCAGACGAACCTTGATCCCGTTGCCGAGCTCGAGTCGATGACGCTCGAGCATCGGGCGGAGCCGGTTCCGAATGCCATCCCACAGGGCAACGTTCAGCGTTGCGCTTGCCTTGCCGTCTCGCTCGACCAGGTTGAAGTACGTGTGCTTGTTGCGATCGTTGAACGACTCGATCTCGCCTTGCACCCACACGCCACCTGCAAGGCCGCGCTTCAGGATTCCGTTCACGTGGCGAACGAATTCACTCACCGTCATGGTCGTGACGGGAGCTTCGGTGTCCTCCTCGTCAAAGAGGACGTCGTCGTCGAGATTCGCCATGTCCACGGGACAGGCTAGGTCAGGCCACCCACGCGGATCTGAGCCGCATACGGCCCGTTGTTGGCCATCAACTCATCGTGCGTGCCCCGCTCAACGATGCGGCCCTCGTCCACCACCAGGATGACGTCTGCGCCACGCACGGTGGAAAGACGATGGGCAATGACGAGCGAGGTGCGACGCTTCATCGCCTCATCCAAGGCCGCTTGCACCACGGCCTCACTCTCGTTGTCCAAGTGACTGGTTGCTTCATCCAGGATCATCACCGCAGGGTTCTTGAGGAGGAGCCGAGCAATTGCAAGCCGTTGCTTCTCGCCTCCCGAAAGTCGATATCCGCGTTCGCCGACCACCGTGTCGTAGCCATCGGGCAAAGACATCAACACGTCATGGATGTGTGCTGCGCGACATGCGGCGTGCAGCTCCGTATCGGTCGCCGACGGCCTCGCGTACAACAAATTGGAGCGCACCGACTCGTGGAACATGTGTGGATCCTGAGCGACGACGCCAATTGCATCCTGCAGTGATCGAAGCGTCACATCACGAACATCGTGGCCGTCGATGAGCACGCTCCCCTCCGTTGCGTCATACAGTCGCGCGACGAGCATCGCCATCGTGGTCTTGCCGGAACCGCTCGTGCCGACGAGCGCGGCGGTCTGACCCGGCTCGATCACGAAGGAGACGTCTCGCAACACATCGACTGCGGCGTCTGGTGCAGCGTGCGACTGCGCCGACTCGAGCGAGGCAATCGAGACGTCCTTCCCGCGCGGGTACCGGAACGTCACGTTGCGGAATTCGACGCGACCCTGCGGCGCGACGAGTTCGACGGCTCCCGGACGCTCGGTGATCGCCACAGGGGCATCGAGCACTTCGAACACTCTCTCGAAACTGACGAGCGCGGTGAGCACCTCGAGTCGGGCATTCGTGAGTCCGGTGAGCGGCTGGTAGATGCGCTGGACGAATGCTGCCATCGCCACGAGTGTGCCGACGGAGATGCCACCGTCGACGACCATGAATGCACCGACGCCATAGATTGCCACCGCGCCGAGCGCACCAACGAGACCGAGTGCGACGAAGAACACTCGTCCATACATCGCAGACTTGACCCCGATGTCACGCACCCGTGACGCGCGGGAGGAAAATGAGCCGACCTCTTCGGGTCCACGCCCGAACAACTTCACGAGCAGCGCGCCTGCGACGTTGAATCGCTCGGTCATCTGCGTGTTCATTTCTGCATTGAGACCCATCTGCTCGCGCGAGATGTCCTGCAGTCGCACACC
>RFNE01000356.1 GCA_009927375.1 Actinomycetota bacterium
GTCGCTCACGCTGTCGGATTCGTTCTGCGTGGATCGTCACCGCGACGACTTCATGGACCTCATCTTGAACGACATCGACATCTTGTTCTGCAACGAGTTCGAGTTGATGTCGCTGTATCAGGTGAGCGACTACGAAGAAGCGCTCGGCCAGTTGCGCCAAGATTGCGAGTTCGCTGCCGTGACGCGCGACAAGCGGGGATCGGTCGTGATCAACGGACACGACGTCGTGCACATCGAGCCAGAGCCCGTCGAGCGCGTGGTGGACGCAACCGGTGCGGGTGATCTCTACGCCGCGGGATTCCTCTATGGCTTCACGCGCGGCATGCCGATCGAGCACTGCGGGCGCCTCGGTTCGTTGTCCGCCTCGGAGGTCATCACCCACGTGGGTCCGCGACCACTGGTGCAACTCAGCACGCTCATTCCTGCCCACATGCGGTAGGGCATCGCGAATCGTCCCAATACGCTTGAGGGCGTGTCACTCGACAACTTGACCGTCCTCGGCTCGACCGTGCGCGAACCCATCGACCATGTCGAGGTCTTCCCTGCGCCGGCCCACGTCACGACGGTGCGCTTCACGACCGACGAGCTCGCCTCGATCTGCCCGGTACGTCGCAGCCGGACCTCTCCAAGGTCGTCATCGAGTACCAGCCCGATCAGTTCTGCATCGAGTCGAAGTCGCTCAAGTTATACCTGTGGCGCTTCCGCAACATGGCGGTGTTCGCCGAGGCACTGGCCGCGGAGATCGCAGGTGAAGTGATGACGACGGTCAAGCCGGTGTGGGTTCGTGTCGAGCTCACCCAGCGCCCACGCGGTGGCATCGAGGTGCACGCCGTCGCCGAGCGCAACCGCTGACCGTCAACGGCATTCACTAAGTCCACTTGCCAGTACCAGACTTGGGATAGTCTTGCGCGCTGATGTGGCGCGATGATTCTCGACATGGTCGACGACAGGGCGGCAGGTTCCGGCCGTGATCGTCGGAGTGTGTGACACCGACCCTGTCGCCGCGGGGCTGATCGCGCATTACCTCTCGGTTGCGCTCGACGTACTTGTTCGAACCGAAGGGATCATCGCTCGCGTGGGTGTGCTCGAGCCATTCACGCTCATCGACCCGAGCCAAGTTCACTCGATTGGGGAGTCTCCGAGCTTCGACGTCATCGGCATCGATACCGACGTCGTCGCGTACGTCAGTCTGAATGGGTTCGGCTCAGCCCAGGTCGAGCAGCGATTCGTTGAAGACGGAATCGTCAACATTTGTTTGACCGACTACCTCGGTGGGCGCAATGGAGACGACCCCATTGCGATCGCCGACGCGTGCATCGGGCTCGCGCGTGACCTCGCAACGCGCTTTTCCGGCTCCTAGGAGTCGTCAGCCGTCGATCAAGTCCGCGACGGGAACCCGCAACACCATCGCGATGCGCACGAGCGTGTCGATCGTGGGCGAGAGGCGGTTGTTCTCGATGCGATTGATGCTCTTGCGCTCGAGGCCCGCGTACTCGGCGAGTTGATCCTGCGTGAGTCCCGCTTCGTGGCGCGCATTGCGCACGTTGTCAGCGAGGTGACTATGCACCCGCTCGACTGGAGTCTTCCACTTGTTTGCCTTACTGACGGCCACGTGCCCACCTTAGTTCGGACAAATGTCCGCGGTGTGGCACGAATGCCCCGTTGGCTATGAGGTTTCTTCGGCGGGGAGGAAGGTGAGTCGCAGGTCGCCGAGCTTGACGAGGGTCGAGGCGACCCAGCCGCCGAGGGCGCCAAAGTGTTCATCGAGCACGGCACTCGAGCCGTCCTGCAGGGTCTCTTCGTTCAACTCGTATTGACCGCCATACGTCATCTCGATCGCGTAGTCCGTCGTGGTGGCGAGTGAATGACAGATCTCGATCGTGACGTTGTCGCGCTCGAGCTTGCCGTCGCCGATTGCCGGACTCTCGCTCACCGCGATCGCGTCAACGACGCTCGGTTGGGGTTGGTCGGCGAGCCGCTGCACGCGGAAGACGACCTCGATGTCGATCGCGGGACGCTCGAGCATGACACCCTCGACGTACCAACTGCGATAGAGCGCTTGGCTCCAGCTGGGCCACGAAAACGTGATGTGCGCGACGACGCGTGGTGGGGTGCCTTCGCCGGGTAGTCCATAGCTCGTCTCCCACACGAGGTCGCCGAGCAGCACGTCGGACTGGAGATGCTCTTCGAAGGCCTGGCGCTCGAGGAATGCATTGCTGAATGCATCCCGCAGCGCCCCGATGGCGTCGGTGAACACGTGATCGAGCATTGCAATGGAGGGTAGTGCGTTGACGGCGCTCGGTGCGAGGCCACTTCTGTAGCCTTGCGGCATGGCTCTCGTGCGATGCGACATCGTGGATGGCGTCGCGACCCTGACGCTCGATAACCCCGCTGAGCGCAACACGCTCACCAAGGAGATGGTCGCCGAGATCACCTCGACGATGGATGCACTCGAAGCGAATGCCTCCGTTGGCGCAGTCGTCGTAACTGGCGCAGCACCGGCGTTCTGTGCGGGCGCGAACCTCGGCAATCTCGCCGAGGCCGATGGCGAGTCGCTCGGAGTGATCTACGAGGGATTCCTGCGCATCGCGCGCAGCCCACTGCCGACGATCGCCGCGGTCAACGGTGCGGCCGTCGGTGCGGGAATGAACCTCGCGCTCGGGTGCGACGTGCGCATCGCTGCGGAGCGAGCCAAGTTCGACACGCGCTTCCTCCAGATCGGTATCCACCCCGGTGGCGGACACACCTGGATGCTCCGACGAATCGTCGGACCGCAGGCCGCGATGGCAACCGTCGTGTTCGGCGAAGTGCTCTCCGGCCGTGAAGCTGAGCGCATCGGTCTGGCCTGGAAGTGCGTGCCCGATGACGAACTCCTGTCGTGTGCGCACGAACTCGCCGCTCGTGCTGCGAGTGCGCCGCGCGAACTCGTGATCGAGACGAAGAAGACGATTGCGGCGATGGCTGACGTTCGTACTCATCCCGAGGCCGTCGCACGCGAGCTCGACCCGCAACTGTGGAGCACCCGCCAGCCCTGGTTCGCCGAGCGCCTGGCCGCCCTGCAGGCCAAGATCACCAAGAAGTAAACGTCCGTCCCGACGCGCGAACGCCGCCCCGCACCAGGTGTATGGTGTCGCCAAGGGGAGCGAGCACAGAAGAATTCGTCGTCACCTGCGGGTGAGAAAGGCGGGGTCAATGAGCAAGCGTCATCGGGACCGGGAGGCAATCTTGCCACCGAAGGTCGAACTGCGAGCGCACGCGCACAACGAGCGTCATCGCGTCAATAGTGAGTTGAACGGGGTGGTGAACCTGGTGTCACACGGCGTCGAGCCGGACGACGTCATCGAACCTGGCCCGAACTGGAAGCCCGTGCATCACCACGACGCCAACGTCGGCAAGCAGTTGTCGCGCCGTCAGCGGTTGCGCCACTGGAAGACCAAGGACTGGAAGCGTCGCAGCGCACTTCGTAAGCAACGGGCGAGCGAGCTCGACCAGCTGCGCAAGAGCGCCTGAGATCACAGCCAGTTCGTAGCGAGTTCGTCGCGACGGGTTGACCACTCTTCGGTCGTGAGACCGAAGCGGTAGTGGTCCTCCCATTCGCCGTTGATCTCGAGGAAGCGCTCGGCAAGTCCTTCATTGCGGAGACCAATCTTTTCCACCACGCGCAGGCTGTTCGTGTTGCGCGGAATGATGCAGATCTCGATGCGATGGAGGCGGAGCTCTTCGAAGGCGAACTTGGCCATCACGACGACCGCCTCGGACATGTAGGCGTTCCCGGCACGCGAGCGGTCGATCCAGTAGCCGATCGTCGCCGACTGCATGGCGCCGCGCACGACGTTGTTCAGGTTGATCTCACCGGCGAAGGAATTGCCGACGAAGATTCCCATTGCATAGGCGTTCCCGGCTTGGCGCTCTCGGTCACGTGAGGCGCAACGATTGGTGAAGGCATCACGGCTGCGTGATGGGTCGGGGCTGTGCGGGTGGCTCAGCGGTTCCCACTTGGTCAGCCACTCGCCATTGCGCATCCGCACGTCGCTCCAGGCCTCGAAGTCCGTCGGGACAAGCGGACGAATCAGGATTCGTCGCCCGTAGAGACGAATCGGTGCGTTCGTCACGACGCTTGCGGGATGGCCACCGAAGCGCGTCACGAAGAAATTCCACTTCGGGCATCGGCGACAAGGCCGTCGAGGAGGTTGTGTGTCGACACGGTCAGTTCATCCAACTTGAGTCGCCGCATGATCGCGACGAGCACGCAGCACCCTCCGACGATAATGTCGGCGCGCTCTGGTGCGAGACCCGGGTTGGCGACCCGATCCGAGAGGCGCTCGGTGGCGAGGGTGCGGAACACGTCCTCCGCTGCCTCACGGGTGAGGGAAAAGCCATGGAGCGCACCTGCGTCGAAACTCTGGAGTCCGATCTCGACGGCGGCGACCGTGACGATCGTGCCGGCCACCCCGACGACGCGGGTGACGTCGAGAACCTCAGGATGGTCGCGGACGAGGTCGTCGATGTGGTCGGTCGCCTCACCAATCGCGTTCGTGAGGTCCTCGGGACGCGGTGGGTCGCTGGTGAAGTGTGACTCGGTGAGCGTCACCGCGCCGATGGGGTAACTCACCGAGAATCGAACGCCGGAAGCATTGCCAACGATCATCTCCGTGCTTCCGCCACCAATATCGATGACGAGCGTGTCTCCATCGATGGGGTCGAGGTGTGACGTCGCGCCGAGGAACGACAGGTGTGCTTCACGGTCGCCCGTGACGATCTCTGGTGTAACCCCGAGGATGTCTCGTGCGCGAGTGATGAACTGCTCGGCGTTACGCGCTCGCCGGCACGCTTCGGTGGCGGTGACGAGGATTCGCTGCGAGCCCGACTGGCGAATCAGCGTCATGTACTGAGCAAGGGTGTCCAACGTTGCGGTCATCGACTCCTCGCTGAGTTCCCCGTTCGCTGCGAGGTTCCGTCCGAGTCTCGTGACCGTCACGCGTCGGTCGGTTTCCTCGCCGAATTCGTCCACGAGCAAGAGGTTCGTCGAGTTGGTGCCAATGTCGATCGCTGCGAGCTTCTCACCGCGAACAGGCGCTGACGTCACGATGTAGTTGGCACGGTCGAGGCCGAGTCGTTGTGCGGCCCAGGAACCCACAGGGTCATCGCCACCAGCCAGCCACCAACCGAGGTGTGCATGGATGCACTTCACGCCGACGCGCGTGCCGCCAACCCCACCAGATGGCCGCGGCCCCACGTGGTCTGCAGGGATTTGTGCGTCGCGTTCGCGTGCGTAGCGCTCGTGCGCGGCCGCAATCAGCGCTGGGTCGAGTTCGGCCTCGACGGCATTGACTGCGCCTTCTGACTCGAGTCGACCGGCGAGCACGGTCTCGCGTTCGCCACACAGCCAATACCTGGTGGGCATCGGCGTGCCATCGTCGAGGAGTGGCTCGTTGCGTAACACCACGGGGTCGCCATCGATGGTGCGCACGACGACTTCGAATCGTCCCTGTGGGGTGCGACCGAGCAGTTCGGCGATGCGAGCGCGGTCGTTCGCGCTCGGAGTACTAGAAGACGAGGACACCGATGACGACGATGGCAATTGCTGCCACGATCACGGGAATCGCCCGCTTGAGGATCGGTGCACCGGCGGTACCGAGCAGGTCGAGTGG
>RFNE01000099.1 GCA_009927375.1 Actinomycetota bacterium
GCCGTCTACCGACCGGGGCCTGGTTCGACGAGACGTTGGCGGCGCTTGCGGCCCAGGACTATCCGAACGTCCACCACCTGTTCTTCGTGGTCCAGGGGGATGAGACCGAGGGGTCAACCGATGAGGCCGTGAGTGGCTCGATCGCCGC
The DNA here is from genome assembly GCA_009927375.1 of Actinomycetota bacterium. Taxonomy (GTDB): domain Bacteria; phylum Actinomycetota; class Acidimicrobiia; order Acidimicrobiales; family Ilumatobacteraceae; genus UBA3006. Next base: position 149 of record RFNE01000099.1, read on the forward strand.
CGCACTACCCGGCGCGGTCGTTCGGCGAGTGGCAGGAAACCCGGGCTTCGGTCCGCTCATGAACGAGGTCTCGCGTCTCGTCCAGGGAGATGGTGGGTTCTTCTGCTTGATGCACGACGACGTCGCGCTCGCCCCCGATGCGATCTCGCGGTTGGTCGAAGAGGCGTTTCGCTCGAATGCAGGGATGGTCGGGCCAAAGCTCATGGAGTGGGACGATCCGTCGGTCGTGCAATCCGTCGGATTCGGCGCAGATCGCATCGGTGACATGAGTACGCCGGTCGAGCCGGGCGAGCGAGACCAGGAACAACACGACGCGATCCGCGACGTCTTCGTCCTGTCGTCGGCGTGTGTCGTGGTGCGCAGCGATCTCTTCCGCGAAGTCGGTGGCTATCCACGCGAAGTTGGCTTCTACGGCGAGGACCTCGACTTGTGTTGGCGAATGCACTTGAGTGGAGCGCGAGTGCTCGTGGTGCCGAGCGCCAAAGCGCGCCACCGCAATGCGCTCGCGACTCGTCGTGAGGATGCTGATCGAGATGTGTTGCAGGCGCGTCACCGCGTGCGCACCGTGGTGTCGCTGTCCGGTCGACTGCAGATTCCCTTCGCCATCGTCCAGATGCTCATCACCTCGATCGTTCGCGTCATCGTCGGCGCGGCGACGGGCAGGGTTCGCGAACCGCTTGCATCGCTGCGTGCCTCGCTCGCGGTGTGCTTCGACACTGCATTCGTCGTACGTCGTCGTGGAGAGGTGAGACCGTACCGAAGAGTTCCCGCGGCAGAAATCCACGATCTCCAAGACAAGGGAAGTGCACGGTTTGCGGCATTCGTTCGCGCGCGCAGAACCCGACTCGCACGTCGTTCGCGTGAGCTGACTCGCACGACCACCGGTTCGGCCTCCGCGCGTCAGGCAACGCTTGCAGTGCTTGCCGCCATCGTCGTGATCGTCGTCGGGAGTCGCGGGCTCCTCGTTGGCGGCACTCGCGTGGTGGGTGAATTCCTTCCGCTTCGTGAGGCGACTGAGTCACCACGCGCATTGCTGTCGACGTACCTGAACGGTTGGTGGTCAGGTGGCTTCGGACATGCAACGCCCGTGCCGACTGCAGCGATGTTGACCGCCGTCGCTGGGGTGCTCATGGTGTTCCAGATCGGGTTGCTGCAGTCGGTAGCGATCGTCGGCGCCGTGCTCGTCGGATGCATCGGAATGTGGCAGGTCGCAAGCGGCTACTTCTCCCATCGGGCGCGAGTCGCAGCATTCGTCGTCTATGCCGCGACGCCGGTGCCATACGTGGCAATCGGACGCGGTCAGTGGAGCGTGTTGTTGGCCGCGGCCGCGCTGCCATGGGTCCTGCGTCTGTTCGTCGTCGCCGGCGAGCAACGCTCTGGTGCGCGTCAGACGCAGATTCGCGCGGCGAGCGTGCTCGTCGCCGCGATCGTCGTGGCGTACGTTCCGACGTTCCTGTTCATCGTCGTTATCGTCGCACTCGGATGGTTCGTCGGTTCGGTGATCGGTCGCTTCACGGTGCGTGGTGCGAGCGTGTCGTTGCGAGTCGCTGCGCTGATGATCGTCGGTTCGATCGTGATGCTCTCACCGTGGTCGCAAACCCTGATCACCGGCGATTGGATGACCACGTTGATCGGGGAGCGTCCTGGCGCGGGGAACGCGGGGCGATTGCGCGATGTCGCGGCACTTGGTGGGGGCGCATGGGCGATCGGTCTCCTGGCCGTCGGACTTTTCGTTCCCCTCGTCGTCAGTCAGATCGTTGCTCGATCGACGAGGGTCGCGTGGACGATGCGGTCGTTGATGCTCGTCGCACCCGCGTTCGCGCTCATCGTCATCAACTCTTCGTCGCTGATCGACGTGCGCACCCCGAGCACCGAGTTGTTGCTCGTCGTCGTGTCGTGTGGAGTAGCACTCGGTGCAGCGACGCTCGCGAGTTTCGTGTTCGATGACGAGACATCGACGACGTACCGCTGGTGGAAGCCCCTCGTCGCACTCGCCGTCGTCGGAGTCGTGGTGGGCAGCATTCCGACGGTCGTGGCGACGGTCGATGGTCGGTGGGGCCAACCGAAGACCACGATGTCGCAGCTGCTCGCCCAGCTGCCGACGAATCCACCAGAGGGTGACTTCGTCACGTTGTACGTCGCACGACCCGAGGTATTGCCCTTGCGCGGGGAGCGACTGTCGAATGACGTCGCCTTCGGTGTCGCACGCGACGGGGAACTCACGTTGCGCGACCAATTCGTCTCGACGCGAAGCACGCTCGACGATGCCGTCGGCAGGATCGTCTCCCTCGTCATCGACAATGGCACGATTCGAGCCGGTCGACTCCTTGCTCCACTGTCGGTGCGCTACGTGGTGGTGCCGATCGTGGACGGTGGAGTGTCGACCAGCGACTCACCGCTTGCGCCCCCGGTCGGTCTCCTCGACGGGCTCGCACAGCAACTCGACCTTCGTCGTACGTACACCGCGAGTGACCTGGTGATCTTCGAAAACACCGCGTGGATCCCCACCCTGGCAGTGCTCGACGAGTCCTCTGCACTCGCCAGTCAGCAGGCGGGGGACTCCGCGCTTGTGTCGGCCCGACTGCGTGCTCTCTCTGCGCTTCCGCTGATTGGCGACATTGCCAGTGAGCGTCGCGCAATCGATCCGTCCACGGTCCATCTCGCCGTGCCGTACGACGACGGCCTCACGCTGCGCGTTGGTGCAAGCGACGTGAAGTCGCGGGTCGCCTTCGGTGGCACGACCGCATTCGACTCTCCCGCGGCCGGCATTGCCGAGATCAACTACGACACGTCACTCGGCTATCAACTTCAGATCTTCCTGCAGATCGTGTTGTGGGTCGCGCTCGTCGTGGCGACCTTCGACATCGGTCGCGTTCGTCGGCGAATGCTTGCGACCCGCGCGAGGGCGATCGTGTTCCGCGACGAGGAGGTGGCCTCGTGAGTTCTCTGGGCGAGCAGAAGACCGTCGCACAGCCGACGCACATGACGATTCGTCAACTCGTCGTGATGGTATTGACGTTGGCAGCAATTGCAGGACTGGTCGTGATCGATCAGCGTCAACCGAAGACCGATGCAGCCGCCGCACCGATCGACCAGCCGATGCCATTCGTGCACACCGAGTCGCGCTCCGCGGCGAACTGGTTCTGCCCAGGTGTTCCCGCGAGCGACACGCAAGTGAGCTCCTCGATCGTCGTGTCGAATGCGGGTGATGCCGACCTCGCCGCGACGATCACCTTCATGGGGCGTTCGACGACGACGTCGACCGGGGTCGTCGTGCCTGCACGTTCGCGCCACCGTCGATGCTCGTGGCGGAATCGAGTCGGGATACGTATCGGCACTCGTCGAGATTGCAGGGGGAGTTGGTACCGCTGAGCAAGTGATCGTGCATCCGGCAGGAGATGCGACCACCTTGTGCGCGACGACGCCGAGCGACACTTGGTATTTCGCCGACGGATTCACCGGCGCGGACAGCCTGGAAACGATCCTGATGATGAATCCATTCAGCGATGCGACCGTCGTTGACATCACGTTCGTCACGAAGGACACGGAGCGCGAGCCGGCCAGCCTGCAGGGCTTCGTGATCCCCGCATATACGACGATCGCGCTTCCGATGGCAGAGCAAGGTGCGCGCAACGAGCCGGTGCTCGCGGTGTCGATCAAGGCGTCGTCAGGCCGCCTCGTTGCGGGTCGCGTGCAGCACTACCTCGGTCAGGGACGCCTCGGTTATGCGGTCAGCCTCGGTGCGCCGCGTGCGGCGACGCAGTGGTGGTTCGCTGACGGCGAAAAACTGCCGGGCGTGTCCGAACAACTCGTCATCTTCAATCCTGGCGACCTCGATCGACAACTGAGTGTCGTGTTCTTGAACGGCGCTACGGCAGAGAACGCACTCGAGCCTGCGCTGATCACGGCACCCGCTCATCGTGTGACCATCCTCGACACCGGTTCGCTCACCACGTTGCCTGACGGTCGATACGGCATCGTCGTCGGGGTGAACGATCTGGATGCCACGAACGACACGGGCATCGTCGTCGAGCAAGTGATCAATCGTCGGGTGGGCGACACCGTCGGCACGTCGGTCGTGTTGGGCACTCCCGGGGATGCCGTGTCGACCGTGTGGTCTGCTCCGTCGGGCGTCAGTGTCGGCATCGCCGATGCGCTCGTCGTCGTCAACGCCACGCCGACTGATGCGGTCCTCAACGTCGCCCAAGTCGGGCCTGCCGGCACGGTGTCGATTTCCGGTCTCGATGCCGTCACGGTTCCCGGTGGTGGAACCGCGCTCCTGGCGATGCCGGTCGGCGTGACGTCGGGCGAAGTCATCGTGACCTCCACGCAGCCCATCGCGGTGCAGCGACTCCTCAACCGCGGTCATGACCTC
>RFNE01000068.1 GCA_009927375.1 Actinomycetota bacterium
ATCTAGTTCGAGACGAGTGCCGCCAGTCGGCTTCGACCAGCTTCGATCTTCTCGGCAAGCACGCGCTCGAGCACACCGCCGGTGAAGAGCGCACCTCCGTAGTGAAGATGCATGGTCAGCGTGCACTGCGTACCAACCGAATCGATGGTGGCGGTCAGCACCCACGGGGCGTGGCTACGACCGTCGGCCTCGACACGCTCGAAGCGCACGAGCGAACTTGGCTCCGACGCGGTTCGCACCATCCGCAGACGCTTTGAGCGCGCAAACGGCCCAACCTTGGCCCGCAACTCGACTTCCCAAGCCCCCTCACCGTCCGCCTCGACGCGATGGACGAGGTCCATCCACTGCGGATAACTGGCGAGATCTCACCAGGTCGAACAGACGTGATGCATCACAGCTCGCATCAAGCGATGCGCGGACGTCCATGGCTTACGGAATGTCGTGTTCGGTAAACGGCTCGCGCTCGAGTCCGTCAGTGGGCTCGGGACGCGGCTGGGCAACCGTGTCATCGAGACCGAACGCCCGACTCAACAACTTCCCCTTCGGACGCAACACCCCACCAAGGTCATCGGTTCGGTCGAACTGCGGCTTCCATGCCTTCGTCGCATCCTGATCGACCTTCTCCTCAGTCTCTTCAACACGCGCCACAGGTTCCTCGACGACGGCCTCCACTTGAGGTGCTTCTTCCTCCACGACCGGCGAAGCGGTTTCGAGCTTGGTGACGAGTGCGATCTGATCAAACAACTTCGGGGAAGGAACGCTTCGTGCCTTGCGTCGGCGAGACATTGACGACGTCTGATCCTTCGACTTCTCCGGCTTCGCAGACTTCTTTCCTGGCGCCGCGAACAGTCTTGGTGGATCCTCGCGTCGATCATCGATGGTCCAACCGCGGGGAACCGTGAGGATGTCGGCATGCCGAGTGCACATCACGTTGAAAGATCCCTCTTCGACCTCTCCGACGTAGTGAGAGAGAACGACGGTCAGTGATTCCCGTTCGAAAGTGGAGGCCACGACTCCCGGCTCTGAACAACCTGGGCGCTCGCAACTCTTGGTCACAGACCAAGAGTATCTCTCGTGGGCGATATGGGCCTCGATCCCATGACTTCCACGATGTGAACGTGGCGCTCTTCCGACTGAGCTAACCGCCCGAGGGCATTCAGGCTACCGCTCGCTAACGACTCGGTACAACGCAGGCGTTGCCCATCCCCTGCCTATCGCGAATCGTCTCGGTA
>RFNE01000065.1 GCA_009927375.1 Actinomycetota bacterium
GTCTCGGTCGCGGTGCGCTCCTCGGCAAAGCGCCGCACGACGCGAGCAACGGCCTGCGGTGCGGTCTTGGCGGGAAGACGCAGTGCCTTGTCTCCGAAGTGGATCTGCTCTTCACCGACGTGACCACCGAGGAGGAGTTGATAGCCGGGGAGTGCCTTGCCATGTGCGCGACGCTCGGCACCGAACAAACCGATGTCGGAGGCGTGGTGCTGGCCGCAACTGTTGGTGCATCCCGAGATGTTGATGCGTACACCGCCGACCTCAGCCAGTCCTTCTTCCTCGAGTCGCTCACCGATCGCACCGGCGAGACCGCGCGACTGGGTGACCGCGATGTTGCACGTGTCCGCTCCAGGGCATGCAACGACGTCGCGCGCGAGTTCGGCACCAGGTCGCGCCATGTTGATGGCAACGAGTCGCTGGTAGAGCGGTTCGAGTTGGTCCTCGCGCAGCCCTCGGAACACGACGTTCTGACGGTTGGTGAGACGAACGTCGGCGACGAATTCGCGCTGGATCGCAGCGAGCGCGCGGAACTGTCCGCGGTGATGTCACCGAGTGCGGCATAGGCGATCGCCGAGACGGTGCCCTTGGCGGCACCGCGCACGACGCTTGCGATCTCCCACGCGCGATACGAGTGTGCGCCACGCAAATCCACTCGCACGCCCTGGCCGACTTGCGTCACTTCGCCGAAATCTGCGCGCCCAGCGGGCAGGTCGCCAGCTGCAACGACCTCGGGTGGAATTCCACCCGGCCACGTGGACGAAGCAGGAAGTGTGTGGCGCATCTTGATGACACGTCGGCGCACTTCTTCGATGCCGAGTTGGTCGACGACCCACTTCAGTCGCGCGCGCAACTTGTTGTCGCGGTTGCCGGTCTGGTCGAAAACGCGCAGTGTCGCCTCGATCGTCGGCAGCAGGTCCTCGCGGCGCGTGAAGTCCTCGAGTGCGAGCGCAGGATGCGGTGTCGCTCCGAGCCCACCCGCGATGTACACGCGGAAGCCGTGTTCGATTTCGCCGGTTGCGGTCTCGCGGGAGACTGCGACGACTCCGACGTCATTGAACATCGCCTGGCCGCAGTCCGTCGAGCAACCGGAGAAGTTGACCTTGAACTTGCGTGGCAGGCGCTGGCCGATCGGGTTGCGCACGAAGTGACGGAACGTCGCCTCGGCCCACGGGGTGACGTCGAGCTTCTCGTGCGGGCATGCGCCGGCGAGGTGACAAGCCATCACGTTGCGCACGGTGTCACCACACGCCTCACGACTGGTGAGACCGACCGCGGCGAGCTTGCGCAAGAGGTCGGGGATGCGGCGAAGCTCCACGAAGTGGAACTGGATGTTCTGTCGCGTGGTGATGTGGCCCCAGCCGCGAGAGAAGTCAGTGGCGAGTTCGGCCATCAACTCGAGCTGGTCCGGTCGGATCGAACCCGCCGGCAACTTGATGCGCACCATCTGGTTGGTGCCGCCCTGGCGCTGGCCATAGATGCCGTTGTTGAGTCGCATCACGCGGAACACGTCCTCGGTGATCTCGCCCGCAAGGTACTGCTCGATGGCGATCTCGAAACGCTCGATGTCGCGCAGTTGCTCCTCGTAGAGGTCGCGAGGGAACGGCGCAGGGGCGATGTTGGAATTGGCAGTGACGCTCACGTCGATCGTCATTGGTGCTCCTTGGTCGTGGGGGTGAGGGTGAGTGGTTCGCCGATCTCGCGCAGTGCATCACTGAGTGCGCGCACGAGGCGTCGGGCGTGGTCGGGAGAGAGGTGTGCTGCGAGACCTTCGCCCGGTCGGCCGAGCGGCTCGAGCGTCAACACGACATGCGGTGTCGCATCGTCGTAGTCGTCGCACACTGCGACGGCCCACGACAATTCGGCGACGTCGTCGGCTCCACTCGGGAGGTCGGCAAGCGAAGTGGTCGGTCGTCGATCGAACGGCGCATCAGATCGCCCTAGTCAGTTCGCGGTGCGGGGAGAAATCCAGTGCGGCCACGTCGCCGATCACGATCGTCGTCGGCGACTCGAGTGGTTCGCTCGCGAGAGCACCAAGTGGGAAGCGCCGCGTCGTCTGGTCCTTGCGCGTGCCGTAGCGAATCGCCGC
>RFNE01000349.1 GCA_009927375.1 Actinomycetota bacterium
GTTCTCCTTGATCGTGAACGGCACGCCGTGGAACTTTCCGCGCGAGACCCCACGTGCGGTCTCCTCGTCGGCGACCTTCGCCGCAGCGAGCGCCGAATCGGCGAGCACCTTGACGACGGCATTGACCGTCGGGTTGACCTCGGCAATGCGGTCGAGGTGTGCCTGCACCACTTCGACCGACGACACCTCCTTCGAGGCGATGTTCGATGCCAATTCGAGTGCCGACCGAGACCACAATTCGCGCGCCATGACTCCCCCTTCCTCGCCACAGTAGCGAGTTCGGCAAGACTGGCTTCCATGGGAGAAGCACGATTGCGACGCGCCATCGTGCACATCGGCACCCATAAGACCGGCTCCACCTCGCTGCAGTATTGGCTCACCCAGAACGCCGAGGAACTCGCCCGCACACACGGTCTCGGCGTCTATCGACCCATCCATCCCAACGGCCGCGAGCTTGCCCTGTGGTGCGCGAATCCCGACCGCTCGATCCCGACCATCCGCGAGATCCCCGAATGGCGAACCGACACGTGGCGGGAGCAATCCTTCGGTCACATCCGCAGCGAGGTCGAGCGGGACGACGACGTGATGCTCTTTTCCAACGAGACGCTCTCACTCTTGCGATCCCCCAACGAACTCGAGAACTTGAGAACACTGCTTGCACCGCGTGAGGCGCACATCGTCCTCGTCACGAGGCGCCGGGAGGACTTCCTGCGCTCCTGGCGCGAACAGCTCACGCGAGACGGCTTTGCGATGTCGCCCGACCCGTCGTCGTTCGCGTATCTCGAATCAGACTCCTGGCTCGTTGACTACGACGAGATCATCGCCGTCAATGCCCAAGTGTTCGGCGCCGACCGCGTGCACCGCGTGGAGTACGACGAGGCGATGGCACGGTATGGAAGCATCATCCCCGCGGTCATGACGCATGCCGTGAGCGACATCTCGTCCCTCCCCGAGTGGTCGACCGTGCGTCGAAACCGCGGCACGCGTGCACATCCAAACGAATCCCCCAGCGGACCGCGGGCGTTCCTGAGAATGCTGCGCCGCATGCTCACGCAGTAAGGTCGCACGGTGCCCGCCACCTCCACACGCTTCGGTGTCCTGTGCGTGCTCGCCTCGACGGCATTTTTCAGCTTGACTGCAACGTTCGTGGTGAATGCCTACGACTCCGGTGCAAACCCGGTCGGCGTCCTCACCGTGCGCTTTGCGATCGCGTCCCTCTTCATGGTCGCTGCGCGCCGCATCGTGCGCCCGAACGCTCCATGGCCATCACGTCGAGTGACCCTGGAGTTGATGACCCTTGGCGGCACCTCGTACTTCCTCGGCGCACTCTTGTACTTCAATGCTCTCGCCCGAATGGATTCGGGGCTGTCGATCGTCATCTTCTACACCTATCCGATCCTCGTGGTATTCGGGAACTGGGTCATCAACCACCACCGCCCGTCGCGCAACATCGCGATCGCCCTCGTGATGTCCGTGACCGGCGTGATCATCACGGTCGGCCAAGTCGGAAACGCCACTGGCGCCGGTGTGATCTTCTGCTTTGCCTCCACACTCACGTACTCCGCCTACACACTCGGCAGCGCGCGAGTCCTCCCCAAGACCGACCTGTTCACCGGTGTGACGGTCGTGATGATCGGTGCATTCACCTGCTTTGCGATTCTCGCCACGGTCGGTTCCCCGTTCATCGACGTCAAGTTCCCCGAGACGACAAGCGGCTGGGTGAACGTCGTCCTACTCGCCATCATCGCCACCGCGATTGCCACCGGGGTGTTCTTCGTCGGGATCCGCAACCTCGGACCGAGCACCACCTCGATCATCACCACCTTCGAGCCAGTACTCACGATCGTCGCGGGTGTCATCTTCCTCGGTGAGTCCTTCACCCTTGCCCGCGGTGTCGGCGCGGCCTTCGTCATTGGGGCACTCATCGTCTTCGGTCTGCTCGAGTCGCGCAGCACCAAGTCCCCAGAAATCCTCTAGTCGAAGCTCACCACGCGGTCACACAGTCGGGTGAGATCACTCGGGTCGTGCGAGACGACGATCGCCAACAACCCCTTTGCTCGTAACTGTTCCCGCAGGATAGTGAGCATTCTCTCCTTGTTCGCCTCGTCCAGCCCGCGGAACGGCTCGTCCAAGAAGATCGCCCGAGGATGACCGATGCAGGCTCTCGCGATCGTTGCACGGGCGAGCTGACCTTGGGACATCTCTCGAATCGACAGCGTCGAGAGGTCGCCGAGCCCGAACGTCTCAATAGCCTCCTTGACGAACCGCTCCCGATCCCCACGACGGAGGCCCGCGCACTGCAACGGGAACGCGAGAAACTGACCGAGCGATCCGGATGGAAACGGATCGCGGTC
>RFNE01000043.1 GCA_009927375.1 Actinomycetota bacterium
TCCTCGAGCGACGACGACGCAAAGCCCCTCCACGCAGCAAGCGCGTTCTGGCTGTATGCGTACAGGCCGACGTGTCCCCAATACGTGGTGTGCTTCGTCCACTCCGACGGCTGCGCATCTCGCTGGAACGGAATTGGCGAACGACTGAAGTAAATCGCGTCACCGTTGCTGCGCCGCACAACCTTGACGGAGTTCGGGCTCATGATCGCCTCGGGCTTCATCACGAAGATCGGCGTCAACATCATCGGTCGCGGCGAGCGCGACACGAAGTCGGCAATCACCGCATCGATCATCTTTGGGTCGACGAAGGGCTGATCGCCCTGCACGTTCACGATGACGTCGTGGTCGAGTTGCTGTGCAGCAAGCGCAATGCGATCGGTTCCCGACGTGCACGAAGCTGGCGTCATCAACGTGCGGTACCCCCACTCGGCTGCGATGTCGCGGAGCTCTTCAGAATCAGTGCAGAGGAAGACGTCATTGGCACGCGTTGCCTTCGCACACTGGTCGAGCACGCGCTGCAACATCGGCTTGCCGCCGATGTCGGCAAGCACCTTGCGAGGCAAACGAGAAGATTCGAGGCGCGCCGGGACGGCGATTGCGCACCGCGACGTCGTGACCGAATCGGTCAGAGCGAACCGCCAGCGACGGCAGGGATGATCGAAACGGTCGAGCCAGCTGGAACGGCTGTATTCAGACCGTCCATGTAGCGCACGTCGTCATCGGCCACGAAAATGTTCACGAACTTGTGCAGGTTTCCCTCACCGTCGAAGAGTCGATCGCTGAAACCAGGGTGGGCGGCATTCAAGTTCTTCAACACGTCGGCAAGGGTTGCGCCTTCGACAGAGACGGTGGATGCTCCACCGGACAACGGACGCAAAGTAGTGGGGATTCGCACGGTGACGGCCATGCCCACACGCTATCTGTGACGAGTGCCGTTCAAGTCCTGGTTGATCGCGTCATCGACGATGCGTGCGCTGATGGCAACCATCGGCAGTCCACCGCCGGGATGGCTCGATCCGCCGACGAGATACAACCCTTTCAACGGTCCTCGATTGTTCGGACGGCGGAATGCTGCGTTACGTCCATTCGAGGAGGTGCCGTAGATCGCGCCACCAGGTGCGCGGTACCGCTTCTCGAGATCCATTGGGCCGATCGTTTCGATGAACAACGCTCGACTGCGAAGGTCTGGCCCAACTTGGCCAGTCGGTTGACGACGTCGTTCCCATAGTTCGAGTACTCACCGTCGAGAGACGTTCCCGCGGGAGCGTTAACGAGGAGAAACCAGTTTTCGTGCCCTGCTGGGGCTTGGCTCGGGTCGGTAATCGACGACACGCAGGCGTAGATCGTCGGATCGCTCGGCAGTTCACCGTTGGCGATCTGCGTGAACTCGCGCTCGTAGTCCGCGGAGAACCAGACGTTGTGATGGGCAATGTTTGGAGTGGTGCCTCGGGCGCCGACCAACACCACGACTCCACTCGTCGACTTTCCTGCCTTGTCGAGTGCGCGAAGGTGTTTTGGCTCGTCGACGAGGTCGCGATAGAGGTGTTGGGCGTCGACGTTGGCAACGACGGTGTCGGCGTCCAGAGTTCACCTCCAGCGATTTCAACCCAACCACTCGCCCACGACGCGAAACGATGCGCTTCACGTCGCAACTCGTGCGAATCTGAACGCCACTTCGACGCGCGACGCGCTCGAGTGCGTCCCGCAGTGCGCCAAGACCACCAATCGGGTACCACGCCCCGTGATCCGCCTCGACGGACGCGATGCACGACAGCGTCGCCGGAGACCGATACGG
>RFNE01000042.1 GCA_009927375.1 Actinomycetota bacterium
GGTGCGCGAGTGCTTCAAGAAGCGCAGGTACTCCTCACCCGCACCGGGATGCATTCCGTCGAGCGAACTCGCGGTGTCAATCGGGTTGTCGTAGAACGTCGCAGTCGTGTGGTTCTGCCAGAAATATCGAAACTGCGTCGACAGTCGGCGAACGTCCAACTCTGCATCGAGTGACGTCCCAGCACATCGCATGACCTCATCGAACTGCTGAGGCAACGTGAGAAGCGACGGACCGAGGTCGAAAGTGAACCCGTCGCGGCGATAGACGGCGAGCTTCCCGCCGACTTCTGGCAGGCGCTCGCACAGGGTCACATCATGGCCACGCGCGGCCAAGCGAATCGCCACACACAAACCGCCGACGCCTCCGCCGACGATGACCGTGCGACTAATTGGCACGTGTGCTCCTCATCAATGCCAGCACTCCGAGCATTCCCATCGTGAGCGCACCCCACAGACCGACTGCAGGGTCACCGAAGAAGAACACGAATCCGATCGTCTCCATGACAGCCACCGCGACATATTGCACGACGGGTGTGCGCTGCGTGCCGCGTGGTGGAAGGGCGACCTCCAGCACGACCATAAGCAAGGCGCTCACGCCCAGCCAACCGAGATAGTTGCTGAGAGGAATGCCGAAGAACGAACCGCCCTCGGGCCACACCCAATAGCCCTCCATGACCATGTGCGGGTCCAAGAAGACGTCCCACGCCGTCAGGGCCACCGCTCCGACGATCACTCGAGCAGCTCCTGGCGCACGCTCTCCACAAATCGCACCAGCAACTTCGCGCGCGGGCAACGCCATCGCACACCAGGCGAATGCGACGACCACTGGGACATTGGCGATCTGTGGAGTGAGAAGCGAGGTGTAGTCATACGAACCAAACGGAAATCCAGTTCTCGAACCGACAATCTCAACGCCAAAGCCGATACCGACGATGACGGCAGATGCAACGAACGCTCGTTGGCCCCACACCGAACGAGCACTCAACAATGTGATCACAAAGAGACCGCCAACAACGAGATGTGCGAGCGTCACACGCAGTGACGAACCGATGTCCGCAAGTGGCGTCGCGACCATCGCGATTGCTGTAACGGCGATAGCGAGTCGCTTCATCGCCCGAACACACGCGGCGCCATGAGCTTCGTCACCATGACAGCCTTTTCCCACGTCGACACCGACGCACGTTTGGCAAACACGTCGTAGTGCTGCGCCTCGATCTTGTCGAGGATCCGCCCGTAGAGGACTCGGGCCGCTCCGATCGATCGCGCGGATTGAGGCGGCAGGAGCGCGAGTCCCTCGTCTGCGGAGCGATACAACTCGCGGCAGCGGGCAATCTCGAACTTCATCAATTCGACGAACTGCGGCGAGCATCGACGCTCGGACAAGTCAACACCGAAGCGCCTGACGTCCTCCTGCGGGATGTACACGCGTCCACGATCGAGGTCTTCGTTCACGTCGCGCAGGAAGTTCGTCAACTGGAACGCGTTTCCAAGGTCTCGCGCGGGTCCGATCGCTGCAGCGTTCGTCGGCTCGAGGATGGGCAGCATCATCTCGCCGATGACGGCGGCCGATCCGTCCATGTACACGAGCAAGTCGGCCCACGTCTCGTACTTCTCGACGGTGAGGTCCATGGTCATGCTGCGGAGGAATCGACGGAAGCACTCGGGATCGATCTTGCAAGTCAATACGGTGTTGACGACCGCCCGCAGGACTGGATCACTCGACTGCCCTGCGGCGAGATCGGCGAAGAATTGATCACCAAAGTCCTTCAGTGCGCGCTCACGAGTCTCCACAGGCACCGGACCGAGGTCGTCGACGATGTCGTCCGCATACCGACAAAAGCCGTATAGCGCATGCACGTGTCGTTGTTTGTCGCGAGGCAAGACCTTCGTCGACCAGTAGTACGTCGTGCCGTGTCGTTTGTTGAACTCCTTGCAGAGTTCGTAACTCTCGTCCAAATTCAGCTCACGCGTCGGCAAGAGATGCGTCGTCGGGGTTGGGGCCTTGCGGGTCATTGGCGCCTACCGACGTGCGAGACGAAACTCATCGACACGTTCTGCAGCGAGCTTCCCTGACACCAACACCATTGGCACGCCGACCCCGGGGAGTGTCGAGGATCCGACGAATACGAGTCCTGGCACTCGCTTGTCCACGTTGTTCGGCCTGAACGGACCGGTCTGGAAGAACGTATGCGCCAGCGCGAACGGCGTGCCGCGCTCCATGCCGAGTGCCTCCCAGTCGACCGGGTCGTAGACACGCTCGACGACGACGTCAGTTGGATAGCCCAGATGGGCGACCTTCGACTTGATGTCGCCGACGATCCGCTCGCGTTCGCGACTCCAGTCGATCTTCCCATCGAGATTCGGTGTCGGCTCGAGAACGTACAGCGAAGAGTGACCGTCTGGTGCCAGTCCTT
>RFNE01000162.1 GCA_009927375.1 Actinomycetota bacterium
CTTCATGGGAAAACCCTAGGTGCGCAGCCCGAAGTGCGGCTGGAATTGCGGATCGATGTTGGCCCGCGTCGGGTTGGTCTGGTCGCGCTTGGAGAGGATCGGCGAGGCGATTCCCCAGTCGGCGGTGACGTGAGGATCGTTCCAAGCGAGACCGAGTTCGTCCTTCGGGTTGTAGTAACCGTCCACGAGATACGTGATCGTCATGTCGGTGAGCGAGGCAAAACCATGGGCGACGCCCGGCGGGATGAACACCCCGCGGTGGTCATGCGTGCCGTCGGCCTTGCGACCGAGGTCGATGACTTGAGTCGCTCCGTCCGTCGGCGAACCCGTGCGCAGGTCGTGCAACACGACGCGACACGTTCCATACGGCACGTACCAGTAGTCGCTCTGGTGCAAGTGATAGTGCAATCCGACGATGCAGCCAGCCTGGCGGTCCCCCTGTTGCCCTGGATCATCTCGCGACCGAGCGGGAACCACTGACGGCGATACGTCTCGACGAAATAGCCGCGGTCGTCGGAGAAGACGGTCGGCTCGACGATCTGTACGCCGGCGATCACGGTCGACTCGGTGATGGTCGGCACTATTCGAGCTCGACTTTCGAGTCGTCCCCGAGCATCAAGCGGAGGGCCTTGGGGCGCTGCGTCGACTTGGTCACCGTCACGTCGCGACCGATGAGCGAGTCGGTGAGGCGCTCGATGTCGATGATCGAAGAACCATCGAGTACGACCGAGTGCTCCATCTCGGAGTGCTTGACGATGCACTTGCGACCGAGTGAGGTGTACGGACCGATGTAGCTCTGCTCGACGACGGCGCCCGCACCGATGACCACGGGGCCGCGGATGCGCGAGTTACGAATCGTCGCACCGGCTTCGATGATCACGCGACCCTCGATCTGCGACGCAGCATCCACGTCGCCATCGTTGCGCGGCTCGAGCACCTCAAGCACGAGTCGATTGCACTCGAGGAGCGGGTCCTTCTTGCCGGTGTCGATCCACCAGCCCTCGAGCACCTTGTGATTGACGACCTTGCCCTGCTCGACGATCCATTGGATCGCATCGGTGATCTCGAGTTCGCCACGCGGCGAAGGCTTGATCGCGCGCACCGCATCATGCACGGTCTTGTCGAAGAGATAGACGCCGACGAGCGCGAGGTCGCTCGGTGGGTTCTGTGGCTTCTCGACCAGTCGCACGACGTGACCGTCCTTCGTCACCTCTGCGACGCCGAACTGACGCGGGTCTTCGACGTGACACAACAAGATCTGCGCGGTCGGCGCCTTGGCACCTCCGGCCTTGCGTGCACCTTCGAACTCGTTGACGAATTCGGTCAGGCCCTGCTCGAGCATGTTGTCGCCGAGGTACATGACGAAGTCGTCGTCTCCGAGGAAATCGCGCGCGATCAGCACGCAGTGCGCGAGGCCGAGTGGAGCATCCTGCGGGATGTACGTCACCGCCACGCCGAACTGCGAGCCGTCACCGACGGCGGCCATGATTCCTTGCGGGTCTCGCCCACGATGATGCCAATCTCGCGGATCCCCGCCTTGGCCATGGCCTCGATGCCGTAGAACAGGATCGGCTTGTTGGCGATCGGCACCAGCTGCTTGGCGCTCGTGTGGGTGATGGGTCGCAGGCGTGTGCCGGCACCGCCCGACAAGATGAGACCCTTCATACCGACCTACAGGTTAGGCGACAGCCCTGTTGGGACGAGAGGGCGCGAACTAGCGTGAAACCCATGACCCAGCCCCTCCTGCACGCGTTTGCCAAGCCCACGAAGACCGACTTCGTACGCATCGTCAAGGGCCAGGGCGCGCTCCTGTGGGACGACCGCGGCACCGAGATGATCGATGCGATCGGCAGCCTCTGGTACTGCCAGGTCGGACACGGTCGACGCGAGATCGCCGACGCGGTCGCAGCCCAGATCTCGACCCTCGAGACCTACTCGACGTTCGACCCCTTCTCCAACGACGTCGCCGAGCGACTTGCAGAAAAACTCGTGTCGATCTCCGCCATCCCCGACTCGCGCGTGTTCCTCTGCGGCTCGGGAAGCGAAGCGGTGGACACGGCAATGAAGCTCGCCCGACTCACCCACGTGCAGGCCGGACATCCAGAGCGAACCATCATCATCTCTCGTAATCGCGGTTACCACGGCACCAATTACGGCGGCACGAGCGCACAGGGACTTCCTCTCAACAAGATTGGCTACGGCGAATTGCTCGCCGACGTCGTGCAGGTCGACGCGGACAACATCGAAGACCTCGCCACGTTCATGAAGGACAACTCGTCGCGCATCGCCGCGGTATTGATCGAGCCACTCCAGGGAGCAGGCGGCGTGTGGCCACCACCGCCCGGCTATCTCGAGAGTGCTCGCAAGTTGTGCGACCAGCACGGAGCACTGCTCATCTTCGACGAAGTGATCTCAGGATTCGGTCGCATGGGCACGTGGTTCGCAGCCCAGCACTACGGCGTCACTCCAGATCTCTTGTGCTTCGCCAAGGGCGTCACCTCGGGATACCAGCCACTCGGCGGCGTCTATGTCGGCAAAGCTGTGCGTAGCGCACTCGAGGCCGATCCGAACTTCTTCCTCCGCCACGGCTACACCTACTCGGGTCACGCAGCCGTATGCGCGGCAGCGCTCACCAATCTCGAGATCATCGAGCGCGAGGGGCTACTCGAACGCGCCAAGCAGATCGGCGCACGACTCGGTGCTGGACTGAAGGCACTCGCCGCGGACGGCGTGATCGATCACGCGCGCGGTGACGGTGCGGTGTGGGCGGCAGGTCTCAAGCCCGACCAGAACTCCGTCACGATCCGCGATGCGATGATCCCGCGTGGCGTCGTGTGTCGCGCGATCAACACCGACACGAACGCCTTCTGTCCCCCGCTCGTCACGACCGACAAACAGATCGACACCATCCTCGACGTCTTTGCGGCCGTCGCAGGAGGAAAGTAGGAATCATGACGGCACTCAGCGGTCAGCGCGCGTTCATTACGGGCGGAGCAAGCGGCATCGGCGCCGAGATGGCCCGTCGCTTCACTCGCGAAGGTGCACACGTCGTCGTCGCAGACGTGAATGACGGTCTCGGCAAGCAAGTCGCCGTCGAGGTCGGGGGCGACTTCGAACACCTCGACGTCACCGATCGCGCAGCGTGGGATGCGGTCATCGCCGCACACGACCCCTTCGACATCGTCTGCCTGAATGCTGGCGTATCGACGTACCAGCACGTCGCGGGCAACGTCTCCAACTACCCCTTCGAACACCTCGACGACGACAAGTACGAGCGCATCATGTCGATCAACGTCGATGGCGTCGTCCACGGCGCACGCGCAGTGATCCCTGGGATGGTCGCCCGCAAGACCGGTCACATCCTCGTCACCGCCTCGCTCGCCGGAATCATCGCGATCCCGCCAGACCCGATCTACGGCCTCACCAAGCACGCGATGGTCGGCCTCGTGAAGTCCCTCGGCCCGGCACTCGAGCCACACGGCGTGTGCATCTCGGCGCTGTGCCCTGGCTTCGTCGACACGCCGCTCGTCACCGACGTCACGCGCGACTTCATCAAGGCGTTCAGCTCCGACGTGCTCGACGTAAGCATCGCGGGAGACCTCGCCATGCGGGCGCTCACCGAGCGCATTGCCGGTTCGCAGTGGACGGTGTCGTACGGGCATCCGATCCAGCAGTACGTGCCGACGATTCCCTTCGTCTGAACTCTTCGTGCGGCCGGTCTTCGACCCCTTCGATCCGGCGTTCCGGGCCGACCCCTATCCGTTCTACGACGCGCTGCGCACGCACGACCCCGTACACACCACGCCATTCGGCATGGTTGTTCTCACTCGCTACGAAGACGTCGCCTGGACGCTGAAGAGCCCGCAGTTCAGTCGCGACATCGACCAGTACGCGACGCAGACGTCCAGCCCCGCGAGACAACGTCGACGCGAACAAGGCCGCACGCGCACGAAGTCGATCCTCAACCTCGACCCACCGGATCACACGCGGTTGCGCCGCCTCGTCGCCAAGTCGTTCACGCCATCGGCGATCGAGCGGCTGCGGAGTCGGGTGAGAGAACTGGTTGGTGAAGCACTCACCTCTTCTCGGGACACCAAGCGACTCGAACTGATCGATGACGTCGCCTTCCCCGTTCCCTTTCAGGTGATCAGCGAACTTCTCGACATGCCCACCGATCGTGCGGACGAACTGCGCGACTGGTCACAGGCCATCACCAAGTCCCTCGAGCCGACCGCGAGCGACGAGGAGCTCGCTGCCAGCGACGCCGCGATCGACCTCCTCGTGCCGTACCTGACCGAGATCATCGAGCACCGCCGTCGACACCTCGGCGACGACATGTTGTCCTCCCTCATCACCGTCGAAGAAGCAGGCGACCAGATGACGACTGACGAACTGATGGCCTTCGTCGTACTGCTGTACATCGCCGGCCACGAGACCACCGTGAACCTGATCGGCAATGCGATGCTCGCCCTGATGCGCAATCCCGACGAATTGCGCCGGGTACAAGAACTCGGGATCAGTGCCCACGCCGTGGATGAACTCCTGCGATTCGACGGCCCAGTGCAACTCACCGTGCGCATCCCCCTCACCGAGGTCACCTACCGCGTCGGCGACGAGGAGATCGTCGTTGCCCCGGGCACGTCAGTGATGACCTCGCTCGGCGGGGCCAACCACGACCCGAGCATGTTCACCGATCCACATCGTCTGGACCTCACGCGAGTCAACGCGCCTCGTCACATGGCTTTTGCTTCGGGCATCCACTACTGCCTCGGTGCGTCACTCGCCCGACTCGAGGCAGAGGAAGCCATTGGGGCGGTTGCACAAAGCTTCTCGGAGATCGAACTTGCCCGCGAGCCCGAGTGGCGCGATCGTCTGACGATCCGCGGCGTGAGCCGACTGGAGTTGTCGGTCAGCTAGACGGCTTGTCGAGGAAGCGTGCGATCAGGCTGCTCGTGTCCCAGCGTCTGCCGCCCATCTGCATCACCTCGGCGTAGAACGAGTCGACTATCTCGGTCATCGGGAGCAATGAACCGTTGCGCTTGGCCTCCTCGAAGCAGATCGCAAGGTCCTTGCGCATCCATTCGACGGCAAAACCGAACTCGAACTCTCCCCGCACCATCGTCTTGGCACGGTTCTCCATCTGCCAACTCTGTGCGGCGCCCTTGGAGATGACATCGACGACATCGTCTGGGTTGAGTCCGGCCCGCATCGCGAAGTTCAATGCCTCGGAAAG
>RFNE01000102.1 GCA_009927375.1 Actinomycetota bacterium
GGTTCCAACTACGTGCGTTGGGTGTTGTCCAACACCGACCATGAAGTCGTCAACTACGACGCGCTGACGTATGCCGGCAACCTCTCGACGATGCGCGACGTGGACGACAGCCCGCGGTATTCCTTCGTCAGGGGCAACATCTGTAATCCAGGAGACGTCGAGTCGGCCATGCGCGGGTGCGACGCCGTCGTGCACTTTGCGGCCGAAAGCCACGTCGATCGCTCGATCGAGGGGAGCGAGGACTTCATCCTCACGAACTGCTTCGGCACGAACGTCATCATGGACACCGCACGCAAGCTGGAGATCGGTCGCGTCGTGCACATCGGCACCGACGAGGTCTACGGCAGCGTCGAGGTGGGATCGTCGAAGGAGACGGATCCCCTCGAGCCGCGCTCGCCATATTCGGCATCCAAGGCGGGAAGTGACCTGATCGCACTCGCGTATCACGCCACGCACGGCCTGCCCGTGTCGGTCACCCGCTGCACGAACAACTTCGGTCCGTTCCAGTATCCCGAGAAGGCGATCCCGCTGTTCACGACAAACCTGCTCGACGGCAAGCAAATTCCGCTGTATGGCGACGGCATGAATGAGCGCGACTGGCTGTTCGTTGACGACCATTGTTCGGGCGTGCATCTGGTGTTGGAGCGTGGCAAGGTCGGGGAGATCTACAACATCGGCGCTGGCAACGAACCCCGAACCGTGTGCTCGTGGACAAGTTGCTTGCACTCCTCGGCAAGGACGAATCGAGCGTCCGTTACGTCGCGGACCGCCTCGGTCACGACCGGCGCTATTCGGTCGACATCGCCAAGATCACCGCATTGGGTTGGAAGCGTGAGCGTTCGCTCGATGAAGCCCTCGAGGCGACCGTTGCGTGGTATCGCGACAATCGCTGGTGGTGGGAGCCACTCAAGTCCACCAAGTAATGCGCATCGTCGTCACCGGCGCGGGTGGTCAACTCGGCAGCGAACTGGTCGAGAGCGCAACACGTCGCGGTCATGACGTCGTGGCAACCATGCGAGCAAACCTCGACGTGACCAATCGCGATGCGACGATTTCTGTGATCCGCGAGATTCGACCAGACGTGATCATCCATGCAGCCGCGTGGACGGCCGTCGATGCGTGCGAATCGGATCGTGACCGTGCGATGCGAGACAACGGCGAGGCGACGCGCAACGTGGTCGAGGCTGCTCGCGAGTCCGGCGCGAAGGTGATGTACGTGTCCACTGACTACGTCTTCGACGGCACCAAGCCAACGCCGTACGTGGAGACCGATACAACGAATCCGACAAGTGTGTACGGCGAGTCCAAGCTGGCGGGGAGCGCGCGATGGGCGAGGAGGACTCCATCGTGCGCATCTCGTGGGTCTGCGGATTTCACGGCAACAACATGGTCAAGACGATCATGCGCCTGATGGACACGAATCCGACACTGTCATTCGTGGACGATCAGATCGGACACCCGTCGTTCGCCGACGACGTTGCCGAGGGCATGGTCTCGCTCGTCGAGCGCGGCGTGACCGGCATTTGGCACCTGACGAATCAGGGTGTGGTGAGCTGGTATGAATTCGCGCGCGAAGTGATTGGGTTGTGCGGCGGTAATCCGGAGATGGTGAAGCCGATCGCGACATCGGAGTTGAGTCCACCGCGACCTGCAAAGCGACCCGCCAACTCGGTGCTCGACAATGCCGCCATGCGCGCCGCTGGACTGCCGATGTTGGATGACTTTCGTGTCCCGCTTGCGCGATTGGTGCGACGACTCCGCGGATAGTCGAAGGGGTAGGGTGGCTACGTGGAAGTCGCCCAGATCCTCGCCGAGATCGAGCCGGTCGCCGGTCGATTGCTCGAGCGCCACATGGGTGTGGCCAAGGAATGGTTCCCGCACGAAATGGTGCCGTACGACCGTGGGAAGAACTTCGAGTCGGGCGCGCAGTGGTCGCCCGGAGACGCTGACTTCGGGGACGCAGGAATCGAAATCGACGAACCCGTCCGCGACGCATTGTTTCTGAACCTCCTCACCGAGGACAACCTGCCGTATTACTTCCGCGACATCGACCGTCTGTTCGGTAGCGATTCGTCGTATGGCGAGTGGGCCCGCAACTGGACCGCCGAAGAGGGTCGCCACAGCATCGTGATGCGTGACTACATGACGGTGTCGCGTGCGGTCGATCCCGTCGCACTCGAGCGCGCACGAATGATCCAGGTTCGCGGCGGTCAGGTGCCCGATCCGGGCGATGCGATCGAGGCGCTCGCGTACGTGAGCATGCAGGAACTCGCCACGCGAATCTCGCACCGCAACACCGGCAAGTTGATGAAAGACGAGATCGGCACCGCGATCATGTCACGCGTCGGCAACGACGAAACCTCCACTATCTCTTCTACCGCGACCTGACGTCTGCGGCCCTCGAGGTAGATCCTTCGACCACGGTAATTGCCATCGAGCGGGCGGTCCGCAACTTCGAAATGCCGGGCACTGGCATTCCCGACTACGAGCGCATGGCGCGCGAAGTCGCACGTGCAGGCATCTACGACTTGCTCATCCATCACGATCAGATTCTTGAACCAGTCGTGTTGCGTCACTGGAAGGTGACCGAGCTGACTGGGCTGAGCCCCGAAGCCGAGCAGGCTCGCGAAGCGCTGATCAAGCGCATTGAGCGCACGGCCAAGGTGGGCAAGCGTCTCGCCGCCGAGCGCGTCGACGCCTAGGAATCGGCGAACACGAGCAAGCTGCCCGAGTAGTTCGCCACCCACACGCGACTCGTTCCCGCGTCATACGTGACGCCAATCGGGCGATCGCCGGTCGGCACTGACTGGATCACCGCCATGTCGGAGGTGCGCACCTTCGAAAGTGCGTCGTCGAGGTAGTTCACGACATACAGCGCGGTCCCGTCAGGTGAGATCACCATCGTGCGCGGTTCGCGCCCCGTCGACACGACCCCGAGGAGCTCTCCGGTCTCCGTCGACACCTTGCGTACGGTTCCGGACTTGTTGTTGGTCACGTACATCACGGAGTCGTCCGGGGGAGAGCACTACGTGTCGGGGCGTGTACCCAGCCGCGGTGATTTGTAAGGTCTCAAAGGTTGCAAGGTCGATTCGTGTGACATTCCCGCCGCCCATCACGGTGACGTAGGCGAAATTCGAGTCATTGGTGATCGCGATGCCACGTGGGTGAAGCCCGACGAAGATGCGTTGGGTCTCACGGGCAGTGGCAGTGTCGACGATCGAGACGTCCTGTGAGCAGAAGTTCGACACCACGAGGGTGCGATCGTCGGGTGAGACGAGGAGGAACTTGGGCACCGCGCCGACCTCGATCACTTGGTCGATGGCGAACGTGGTCGTGTCGATTCGGTACACGTAACTCGGGTCCCAGCTTCGCGTCTGGCAGGAATCGTCGGCGACGGGATTCCACCCCTTGCCGTACATCTTGTAGTTCGACACGTACGCGTAACGTCCATCGCTCGTGAAGGCGGCCTCGACGGGCGACCCCTTCACCTGTGGGGAGCGACCTTTCGTGTCGATCCCGAAGTCGTCGAGGTTCACCGCATCCGAGATGCGCGCGAGTTCGTTCCCGTCTCGATCGAAGACCGCGACGTTGTGCCGATACATCATGTTCTGGGCGAAGAACAGTCCGGTTCCCGAATGAACGATGCTCTTGGGCTGAAGGTCATCATTGGCAATGCGTGCGACCTGGGTGAGGGTGAATGAATCGCTCGGTGGAGGGGGCGGGGCCGTCGTCATCGTCGTCGTGGTCTCGACGGTCGTGGGAGGAGGCGAGGTGGTCGATGAACTCGACGTCTCGGCGGAGCAGGCGCTCACGAAGACGAGGCAGGCGAGTGCCAGCGTCCGTCTGAACCTCATGGGGCAAGGCTAAGTGGTCGCGTCTTGACGAACGGGTCACGTGCTGGTGGACTGGGGTGATGCAGCGAGCAACGTTCACCAGCATGGATGTGTCGACCAAGGACGAGTGGATGGTGATCGGGGCAGAGACCGCCAAGAACCAGCCGCGCGTCGCCGAAGGAATTCTCGAGATGTTGCGGTCGCTTCGCCACATCGAAGATGGGTTCGTCACCGACCAGCTCACGCACGCGTTGCAGACGGCGACCATGGCAGAGCGCGCGGGAGCAGACGATGAGGTGGTCGTCGCCGCGCTGTGTCACGACATCGGCAAGGCGATCAGCGTGCCCAACCATCCGGCGATCGCAGCCGCCATCCTGAAGCCGTACGTTCGCCCCGAGGTGCACTTCATGATCGAGGCACACCAGGATTTCCAGGGTCGTCACTACTACGGACACTTCGGCATGAACCCCGACGCGCGCAACAAGTACGAGGGGCATCCTGCATACGAACTTGCGGCGAAGTTCGCCGACGAGTGGGATCAGAAGGCCTTCGATCCGAACTACGACACGCTTCCGCTCGAGCACTTCGAGTCGCGTGTGCGTGAGGTGTTCGCGAAGCCGAAGTTCGTCGCGGCCGACTAGATGTCCGCGCTCCGCGGCATCTCGTTGCCGATGTATGACTTCCCGGAATTTGCATCCGCGACGTCGCGTCTCGTCACTCGGATCGTCGAAGAGGTGTCGTTGCTTGGTGAACCAGTCGCGATCGATACTCCGGAAAGCGCGATGCATCACAGTCTGATCGAGCATTGGGAATCCGACTCGACCTACCTCAGCCAGTCGTGCGGTTTGCCGTTCGTTGAGCAGTTGCACCGCTATGCCGACGTGATCGGAACGATTCGCTGGTCGGGCATCAGTGACGCGCGAGGTTGGTATCGCACGGTCATCGTCGTGCGCGCTGACCATCCTGCGCGAACCGTTGAGCAACTCGAGGGCGCGCGCCCCGTGATCAGCAATACGCAATCGCTCAGTGGATGGTGCAGTCTCGGATGGGCGCTCGCGCAGGTCACGAATGATCCAGATTTCGTCCAGCCGTATCGCATCGGCGAGCGGCACACCGGAAGCCTGCAGTTGTTGCAGGACAACGAGGCGGACTTTGCCTCGATCGACCCTGCGACGTTTTCGATCCTCTCTCGGCATCGGGCCGAACTCGTGCAAAACCTACGCGTGATTGGGCATGGGCCACTCGTTCCGGCGACGCCGCTGCACGTCTCAAAAGCTCGTCACGCGTCGCTCGAGGACGTTCGAGGTGCAGTGACGAGGGCTTTTCAGATCCGTCGCTTGCCGACGCGCGCGAGGTGATCGGCATCGATTCCTTCGTCGGCCTCGACAATGGGAGTATGACGTCCTTCACGAATTGGTTGCCATCGCTGAACAGGTTTTGCCCCGTCAACGTTGAGTTCTGACGCTTGGCAATAAAGCCTCTGGTCGTGAAGAATGGATGTCATGTCCGGACCCCGACCAGTTGTTGCCCCCCGCGGAACCGAGTTGTCGTGTGCGAATTGGCAGATCGAAGCGCCATACCGCATGCTGCAGAACAATCTCGACCCTGACGTCGCAGAACGCCAGACGATCTCGTCGTCTATGGGGGAACGGGGCGCGCGGCGCGCAGTTGGGACGCCTTCGACGCGATGCTGCGCACGATGCGGTCGATGAAGCCGGACGAGACGATGCTCGTGCAATCCGGCAAGCCGGTCGGCGTGTTCCGCACGCACGAGTGGGCGCCGCGCGTGTTGCTGGCGAACTCGAACCTCGTCGGTGACTGGGCGAACTGGGACGAGTTCCGCCGCCTCGAGGCCGCTGGGCTCACGATGTATGGCCAGATGACGGCCGGATCGTGGATCTACATCGGCACGCAGGGAATTCTGCAGGGGACGTATGAGTGCTTTGCTGAGATCGCGCGCCGCAAGTTCGGAGGCACGCTGGCCGGCACCATCACGTTGACCGCGGGACTCGGCGGCATGGGTGGTGCCCAGCCGCTTGCGGTGACGATGAACGACGGTGTTGCACTGTGCATCGACGTGGACGCCTGGCGTGTGAATCGTCGCCTCGAGACCCGATACCTCGACGAAGTCGCCGACTCTCTCGAGGACGCAATCGCGCGATGCACGAAGGCCAAGACCGAGCGTCGTGGCTGAGCGTCGGTCTCGTCGGCAATGCAGCCGACCTATTCCCGAAGTTGCTCGCGATGGGGTTTCCTGCCGACATCGTCACCGACCAGACGAGTGCACACGATCCGCTCTCCTACATGCCCAACGACGTGAGCGAGGATGCGGCCAAGGAGTTGCTCCAGCGCAATCCGCAGGAATTCATCCGCCGCTCGCGAGAGGCGATGGCCGCGCACTGCCGAGCAATGGTTGGCTACATGGACCAGGGTGCAGAGGTCTTCGACTACGGCAACTCGTTGCGTCGTGAGGCACAACTCGGTGGGTATGACCGGGCGTTCGACTATCCCGGCTTCTTGCCCGCCTACATTCGACCGCAGTTCTGCGAAGGTCGTGGACCGTTCCGCTGGGTCGCGCTCTCGGGTGATCCTGC
This sequence comes from Actinomycetota bacterium, assembly GCA_009927375.1. Taxonomy (GTDB): domain Bacteria; phylum Actinomycetota; class Acidimicrobiia; order Acidimicrobiales; family Ilumatobacteraceae; genus UBA3006. The sequence goes on from RFNE01000102.1 coordinate 6,428, forward strand.
CGACATCGCCGCCACCGACCGTGCGGTGCTGGAAGAATTCCCCGGCGACGAGTCGCTTGCGCGCTGGATTCGACTCGCAGGTGAGCGCGTCGCATTCCAGGGGTTGCCATCGCGCATCTGCTGGCTCGGCTACGGCGAGCGCCACCGACTCGGTCTGCGCTTCAACGAGATGGTCAAGCGCGGCGAGGTCAAGGCACCGATCGTGATTGGTCGAGACCACTTGGATTCGGGTTCGGTCGCGTCCCCATATCGCGAGACGGAGGCGATGATCGACGGGTCGGACGCGATCGCCGACTGGCCGCTCTTGAACGCCCTGGTCAACACCGCGAGCGGAGCCACGTGGGTGAGCATCCATCACGGTGGTGGGGTCGGCATCGGCCGCAGTATCCACGCCGGCATGGTGTGCCTTGCCGACGGCACGGATCTCGCTGCAGAGAAGCTCTCCCGCGTGCTCCTCACCGACCCGGGAATGGGCGTGATTCGTCACGCTGATGCTGGCTACGACCATGCGATCGCCACAGCCGCAGAACGCGGCGTGCGGTTGCCGATGCGCGAGGGCTGACCATGACCACCTATCACGCGCAGTGGGCTTGGCGTGGTGGGGAATCAGCCGACGAAAACGTTCGCATCACCGTCGACGGATCGACGATCAGTGCCGTCGAGGTCGGTGTCGCGCCCCGTGACGGGATGTCGTCGTTCGCGGCGTGGTGATGCCGGGTCTCGTGAATGCACACAGCCATGCCTTCCATCGCGCACTTCGCGGAAACACCCATGGCGGATCTGGAGACTTCTGGTCGTGGCGCGAGCCGATGTATGCGATCGCCAATCGACTGACGCCCGACAACTATCGAGCACTTGCGACGGCAGTGTTTGCCGAGATGGCCCTCGCTGGGGTCACGGGCGTCGGTGAGTTTCACTACGTGCATCACCCGGCCGAGGGCGGTAAGTATTCGGATCCGAACGAGATGGGCAAGGCAATGGTGGATGCTGCGCGCGCTGCAGGTGTGAAGCTCGCACTCCTTGACGTCGCCTATCTGCACGCTGGACTCGACAAGCCGGAGCCACTCGCAGAGCAGCGTCGATTCTCTGACGGATCCATGGACGCCTGGTTGGATCGCGTGGATCTCCTCGGCGAAGGGGGAGAGAACTGGACGGTCGGTCTCGCACCGCACAGTGTCCGAGCGGTGCATCCACACGATCTCGAAGCCGTCGTTGCTAATCGGCACGGACGCGTCGTGCACCTGCACGTGTCGGAGCAGCCGGCAGAAAACGCAGCATGCCTCGCGGCCACGGGCAAGACGCCGACGGGTGTGCTCGCCGAGGCTGGGTTGCTCGGTCCACACCTGTGTGCGGTGCACGCAACGCACCTCACCGACGACGACATTGCGCTGCTCGGCGCGAGCGGTTCACACGTCTGTTTCTGTCCGACGACGGAGCGCGACCTCGCGGACGG
>RFNE01000166.1 GCA_009927375.1 Actinomycetota bacterium
GTAGGAGAGGTCCACGCCGACGAGTGCGTGATGGATCGACGACAATCCAGCGATCACGATCGACGCAGTCGCCCCTCCGATCGACGGCGTAAGCCTTCGCAGGCGCGGACTCACGAAGCCATACGTGATGGCGCTCGCGGCTACGGCTGGGAGGATGAACATTGATACAAGGACGACAAGTGCACGGGCATCAGCGACCGAGGAGATTCCTCCGCCGGCAACCACCATCAATGCCGTCGTGAGTGCACTCGCGACGCCGGCTCGAGGATCGACGACACTCAGGATCAGCAGCAGCGTGAAGACGAGCGTGGTTCCAGGAACTGGATCTGCGCCGACAAGCAGACTCGAAGCGACCGAGAGCACGACGGCAAGCGCGAGAATGGCGCTGCGCCATACCCCGACAGAGGTGAGCGACGGGGCCTCATCCAGCACTCCGCTCAAGACGTCTGGGATTCGGCGGCGTCGGATGAGTGGTGTCCCGCCGAAGAACACGACGATGCACAAGAACAGAAGAGCGAGTGCGATCATCGTCGAAGCACGACCATCGCCGACCACCGAAATCGCCTCGAAGCCGCGCACGAAGACGCGGTTCGCGACCTCCTTGGAAATCTTTCCTGCATCGTTCATCGTGACGACGTCGTCGTTCACGGCGAGCAGTCCGAACGCGACTTCGTAGGACACCACTCGTTCGACATCCGTTGAGCCCGGCTTCGCCGTCGAAGAGTAATTGACGACACGCAGCGAATGCTTACCCGGAGCAAGATCGATCGGGAGCTTGGCCATGCTCGTGAACTTGCCGTCTTCGTTCACGATCAACGTGTCGAGTTTGATCGGCGCCGAGTGCAGCCAAATCTCGACTTCACTGCCCGGCGTGAAACCTTCGCCTTCCGTGCGAACCGATGAGCGCGGAGGCACGATCGCAACCGAATTCTTCAGCAGTTCGACCTGCGTACCGTCTGAGCCGAAGATCGAAACGCTGACCCGCGCATTCGAAACGACGACCGAGACCGCGTCCTCGGTCGTGAGCATCTCGACGGAAACCGATTCACGTCCGAGTCGACCCTCTACCTTTCCAAGGTCCGCCACGATCGGAGCAAGTGGCTGAACCGCAATTTCGCGGCGGCTGGTCGTGGTAGTCGTTGCAAGAACTCCGGACGACCCAGGCGAGCCGGCAGTCGTAGTAGACGAAGAACTGGATGTCGACCGCGGGACCGTGGTCGTGGTCGTCGAGGTTGTAGTAGCGGTCGTTGACGTCGTAGACGATCCACCGCGCGAAACTGACGTCGAGGTCGTGACACCAGTCGGCACGCGTGGTCCCGCCACCGTCGTCGTCGTGGATCGTGTGCCGAGCGTCGTCGAAGTGCCAACCGAGGTGGTCGAACTGGACTTCACCGTCGTCGTGGTCGTTGACGTCGAGGTCGTCGTTGAGGTCGTCGTGGTCGTTGTTGACGTGGACGACGTTGTCGTCGACGTCTCCGCAGGCGGAGGTGGCGCAATTCCGGTCGTCGTTGCCGCCTGATCGGCCGATGCCGGGCTTTCTCCGGCCGAGTTTCGCGCACGAATCGCCACGGTGTAGGCCGTTCCTGGAACCAGTCCCGGGATCGTGAGCGGCGAAGCCACCGCGCCCGTGCCGAAGCTTGTCCATGTCGTCCCTGCATCCGTCGTCCACTCGTACGACTCGATCGCTGCACCACCGTTCGATCCGGCCGTAAATGACACGGACATGGTGGTGGTCGTCACTGCAATCGACGTAATCGTCGGAGCCGATGGAACGATCGGGCTGATGACGAAACTCTGCGAAACGTTCGTTGCAGCCAGATGATTCGTCCCCTCGGCTGCAGAGGCGGTCAACGTGCAGGTTCCCCCGAACACCATCGTGATGTTGACCCCGCTGACCGTGCAAATGCTCGTGGTCGCACTCGTCAGCACGACTGACACATCCGAGGTCGTCGTCGGATTGACGCTGAAGGGAGCAAGCGAGAAGCTTCGATCAGCAATCGAGCCGAAGGTGATCGTCTGAGCGATCTTTGCCACGGTGATCGTCACGACGTTCGAGACAGCTTCTCGATAGTTCCCTGCTGCCGCTTTCGTCGCCTGGATCGTGCACGTACCGGCTTTCGTTCCCGTCAGGGTCGTACCAGACAGTGAGCAGCTGTCGCTGCCGTCAGTGATTGCATAGCTCACCGTGCCACTTCCCTTGCCGCCAGATATCGACACTGAAGTGCTGGCGAGGTAGTTGATCGAGGTCGAGGAAGCGGACAAAGTCAACGATCCCTGGCTCGCGCCGGTAATCGTGAACGATCCATTGGTGAACGTGATGTTGTAGTTCGAGTTGTCCAACGTTCCCTGCGTGATGGCGTATGAGCCAACATCTTCTCCAGCGGTACGGGTAATGGAGCCGCTGAAGGCATCTCCGCTCACCACTGAACCACTGGTGATTGAGAAGGTGAGTTCAGGATCAGGATTAGGTCCTGATTCGTCGCTCGCTAAGAACTCCTTCGTTGCGTTATTCGCCTTCAAGGTGATGTTTCGCTTATTGATCGTCAGATCTGCAGCCACGTAAGTGATGTCATACTTGCTCGAGTTGGCGCTGACGATCGTTCCGGCTTGGATTTGATAGTTGCCAACTGGCTCGCCCGAAACACGGGTCAGCGAGCCACCCAAGCTGTCGCCTGAGGCGAGCGCGCCCGAGGTGATCGTGTACGTCAACGTCGGATCGCTCGCTCCGTAATATTTGGACTTCGAGTCAGCGGTGACGGTGATTTGGCGCGACGCCACGGTGATCGTGGTCGCGACCGAACTCACTGCGAGATAGTTCGTGCTCTGGGCCTTCGTCGCCGTCACTTTGCACGTCGTCCCAGCGAGGCCAGTCGACGACAACACGTTTCCGACGATGCTGCATCCCGCATTGTTGTTGCTCAAGGTGAAGGTCACTGCCCCGTCGCCGGTTCCTCCATCGGTTTGCAGTGTCAGGTCGACGGCATAGGTCTTCGATGTCGTCGTGATCGTGAGCGTTGCCTGAGCGATCCTGTTAATCGTGAAAGTGTTTCCGACGTACGTGATCTGGTAGTTCGGGTTGTTCGCATCCACCAAGGTGTTCTGCTGAATTGCGTACGTTCCGGCATCGGTACCCGCGACGCGCGACAGCAGGCCGCTCAGCGCGTCAAGTCCAGTGATCGACGGGCTCACCACGTAGGTGAACGTTGGGTCAGTGGTGCCATAGTCCTTCGACATTGCATCCGCCGTGATCGTGATTGCCTTACGAGAGACGATGGCAGTCGCGGTCGCGTTCGACAGTGTCGAATAGTTGGAAGCCACTCCTCCATTGGACCCGTCTGCAACGTTGTGCGTGACAACGACATCCGTGTACGTCGCCGCGTTTGCGCTCGAGTAATCGGCGCCCGTCGCCGTCACCGTGAGTGTCTCAGGAGAGACGAGGCCCGTCACCGTTCCGACCGTGACTGCTCCGGCAGTCCTCGTCCCGTCGTACTCACGGGTCGCAATCGTCGGCGCCGAGATCGTGATGGTTCGTGGCGTAATCGAATAGGTGCCGTCCGGGTGATTCGTCAGCGAGTAGTTGCCGGCCGAAGACCCCCGTCAGGCTCAATCCGGTGTAGGAGACTGTCGATGCCGTGGCGACGTCCTTGGTATTGAACTGACCGACCGGGGCGCCCGTGATCGACACCGTGTCACCGATGTACGGCTTGCCGTCAGTACTCGTACCTGAAGCAGTCGAAATCGCGCTCTGCAGCACCGCGGTCCCCGACACCGAGGCGGTGCGGGAACCGTCGTACTCACGATTCGAGCTTGTGAGCCCGCTCATCGTGAGTGCCTTCTGCGAGATCGACGCTGTGGCAGTCGGAGCACCCGTCAACGACAAGGAGTAGTTTGCCGCCTTCGTGCCGGTCAGGCTCGCAGAGGAAATCGACACCGTCTTCCCATTTGCGGCATCCGCAGTCGCGAACACCACTACGACAGAGGTCAGACTGACATCATCCGAACCAATCTTGGTCACGAGCGTCAGCGAATTGGCGTTGATCGATGCTGCGGTCGTCGCGCTATAGACCTTGTCCAAGGCCGTAAATGAACCACCGATCGTCAATGTCTTCTGCGAAATCGTCGCGGTCGTCGTCGGGGCCCCCGTGAGCGAAAGGTCGTAGTTC
>RFNE01000170.1 GCA_009927375.1 Actinomycetota bacterium
GAACGCGGCGCAACGCGAGCAGACGACCGCATGTCGGAGGCCGGCATGGAAGACCGCAAGCGCACGGGGTACTTCTGATGGATCGCCTCCGCTTTGCCACGGTCGGGTCCGTCGACGACGGCAAGTCGACGCTGATCGGTCGACTGCTGTACGACTCGAAGAGCATCTTCGAAGACCAGCTCGAGCACATCGAGGCGGTGAGCAAACGCCGCGGCGACGACTACGTGGATCTCTCGCTCCTCACCGACGGCCTGCGCGCCGAGCGCGAGCAGGGCATCACGATCGACGTCGCCTATCGCTACTTCGCCACCCCGAAGCGTTCGTTCATCATCGCGGACTGCCCCGGCCACATCCAGTACACGCGCAACATGATCACCGGCGCCTCCAACGTTGACCTTGCGATCGTCCTCGTGGATGCCCGCACCGGAGTCGTCGAACAGACCCGTCGCCACAGCCTTCTGGTATCGCTACTCGGCGTGCCGCACCTCGTGATCTGCGTGAACAAGATGGACCTCGTCGGCTACGACCAGAACGTGTTCAACACGATTCGCGCAGAGTTCGAGTCGTTCGCCTCGCGCCTCGACCTGCAGGACGTGACGTTCCTGCCGATCAGTGCGCTGGCCGGAGACAACGTGGTGTCGCGTTCGACGAACATGGGATGGTTCGAGGGACCGACACTCCTCCACCACCTCGAGAACGTCTACACCGCAAGCGACGACAACCGCATCGACGTGCGCTTCCCCGTGCAGTTCGTGATTCGCCCGCAACGCGCCGACTTCCCCGACTATCGCGGCTATGCCGGTCGCGTCGCCGGCGGTGTGCTGCGCGTCGGCGACGAAGTGATGGTCTTGCCATCTGGACTCACGACGAAGATCACCGGGATCGACTCGCCACTCGGCCCGATCGAAGAGGCGACGCCTGGCATGGCGGTCACGCTGCTCCTTGCCGACGACCTGTCGATCACCCGTGGCGACATGATCTGCCGGCCAAACAACCGACCCCGCGTCGCCCAAGAGCTCGAGGCGATGCTCTGCTGGATGGACGACGCCGCGCCGCTCCAGCCGGGCAAGATCTACGCACTCAAGCACACGACCCGCAATGTGCGGGCGCGCATCAACGAAGTGCTGTATCGCCTCGACATCTCGACGCTCCATCGCGAACAGGGCGCGACGGATCTCAAGATGAACGAGATCGGTCGCGTGACGCTGAACACCACCGCTCCGCTCCTCTTCGACGACTATCACCAGAACCGCACGACGGGATGTTTCATCGTGATCGACGAGGCGACCGGCCAACGGCTGGCGCAGGGATGCTCCTTTCTCCGCGGACATGAGCTCCCCGGTCTGGCACGAGCACACGGTCGGTCGTGCGGAACGCCTTGCCGCACATGACATGGTCGGCATGACGCTGTGGCTCACCGGACTCTCGGGATCGGGCAAGTCGACGATCGCACATGCACTCGACGCTCACCTCACTTCCGTCGGCATCTACTCCTATGTCTTGGACGCCGACAACGTCCGCCACGGACTGAACGCCGATCTCGGATTCTCCGACGATGACCGCCGCGAGAACGTCCGTCGCATGGGTCACGTCGCACAACTCTTCGCCGATGCGGGCGCCGTGGTCATCGTGCCGATCATCAGCCCGTTCCAAGAGTCGCGTGATGCCGTGCGCGCCTCACACCACGTCGCCAAGCTCCCGTTCGTCGAGGTCTTCGTCGACACACCACTCGTCGTCTGCGCAGAACGCGACCCGAAGGGTCTGTATGCCAAGCAGCGAGCGGGAGAGATGACGGGACTCTCCGGCGTCGATGCGCCGTACGAACCGCCGACCACCCCGGAGGTCATCCTCGGTCGCGCAGGCGAGAGCGTCGAGACCGCCGTCGAGATCCTCGCCACGCTGGTGGGCGACGTGCGCACGAGGGCACTGCCGTGAATCGCGTGACTCCGCAGGATCACCTGCCCGAGCTCCTCAACTACGCCCTCGTTGCGCCACGCATCAAGGTGCTCTACGTGCCGACGACCAAGGTCGCGTGCAGCAGTCTGAAGCTCCTCGTTTCCCAAGTCGAAGGAACGTACAACGCGGCCGCGGCCGAGGAGATCATCACACCGAACATCTCCCAGGAGCAGACGATCCACAACTATCGCGTGCACGGCCTCACGCGATTCTTCGAGATCCCGCGCAAAGAGCAGTGGAACATCCTCACATCACCTGACTGGTTGCGCATCGCCGCACTGCGAGACCCACTGCGCCGCGCGTATTCGAGCTTCGAGAACCGCGTGCTGCTCCGCGCGCCGGGCACGCCAGAGGTGATCTTCGAGCGTTGCCCAGACGTGCTCGTCGACGGTCGGATCGACGTCGCCGCGACGTTCGCCAACTTCGCCGAGCAACTACACGCCGATTTGCCCTCGTTCATGGCCGACGACCACTTCCGCCCGCAGTTCAACTCGCTCTACTGCGACCAGTACGAACTGCACCACCTGGTGCGCGTGGAGCAGCCTGGCGCACTGCAGAGCCTCGCCGATGTGCTGAACGCGCGCGGCGGCACGAACGTGAAGCTCGCCCGACTCAACAGCGGACTCGGCATCACCCCACAGCAGATCTACACCAAGCGCACCGCAGACCTCGTCGCTCAGACCTACGCCGAGGACTACCGCTGGTTCGACTTCACGCCGCACTCCTTCACCGCCGAGTCCACCTCACTCGTCCTCGATCCGCTCCAGCAGGCACTCATCA
>RFNE01000041.1 GCA_009927375.1 Actinomycetota bacterium
CCAGAGGGCGACCAGTAGTAGACGATGACCGGCTTCTTCTCTGCCGACAGAGCCGAGATCTCCGCCTGCGTTGCAGCCTCGGAACCCGAGAACTGCACCGTGAACGGAATGCTGAGGTTCTTGATGATCGCCTCGTCGTACTGCGAGAACGACGGGTCCATGCCGAGGAAGCGGCCCTTGTCACCGGTTGCTGCCGTGGCGAATGCCTTGGCGACTGCCGGATCCTTCAGACCTTCCCATGACGACAACTGCGGGAACTGCTCGAGTGCATAGTCGGAGACGAACCAGCCGATCTTGCCCTCGGCACCCAGGGTGCCCATGTTGGCAACGGAGCCGTCATCGATGAATGCCTGCTCTTCGGCAACGACGCCCGACGGCCAGACTTCGAGGTTGACGTCGACGTCACCCGTCGACATGCCCGCGAACATGGCGTTCTCGTCGATGTCGACGATCTCGACCGGGTTACACAGGTTGGCCTCGACCAACTGCTTGAAGATCTCTACTTCGACTGCCGATGCCGACCAGTTGTTGCGGGCAATCTTGATGGTCTCGGTGCCATTGCACTCGACCCCACCAGCTGCGGCGGTCGTATCGGTTGCTGCATCGTCGCCACCACCACAGGCCGCGCCAATGAGCGAGGCGACCGCGATGAGACCGACGGACAACAGTTTCTTGCGTGAACGCATGTATCCCCCTTGAACGTGCGACGCACGGTGCGTCGAAATCCAGCATAACCCCACTGTTTACGCTCCGAAAGGGGCACTAGTCTGAGCCACGTGTCGGGGGAAAACACACGGGTCATCGACGTCCGCAACCTGTGGAAAGTATTCGGCTCCGGATCCCCCGACAGCGCAATCACACGAGCACAAGCCGGCGAATCGCGAGCAGACATCCTGTCGTCATCGGGACAAACCGTCGCGGTGCGGGACGTGTCGTTCCACGTCGGGTCTGGCGAGACCTTCGTCGTCATGGGTCTCTCGGGTTCGGGCAAGAGCACGTTGATTCGCTGTTTGTCACGACTGATCGAACCGACGCGCGGCGAAGTGCGCTTGAACGGCACCGACCTCCTCGCGATGAACGATGACGACCTCCGCACGGTGCGCCGCGGCCAGATGTCGATGGTCTTCCAGCACTTCGGCCTCTTCCCCCACCGCAAAGTGATCGACAACATCGCCTACGGACTCGAGGTACAGGGAATCGACAAGGACACCCGTCGTGCGCGAGCCACCGAAGTCCTCGGCATCGTCGGCCTCGACGGCTGGGGGGATCACTACCCGCAGCAGTTGTCGGGCGGCATGCAGCAGCGCGTCGGTCTCGCTCGTGCGCTCGCCGTCGATCCGCAGATCCTGCTCTTCGACGAACCGTTCTCCGCTCTCGACCCGCTGATCCGCAAGGAGATGCAGGACGAACTCATCCGACTGCAGAAGTCGATGCAGCGCACGATCATCTTCATCACGCACGACTTTGCCGAGGCACTTCGACTCGGTGACCGCATCGCAATCATGAAGGACGGCGCATTCGATCAGATCGGCACGCCGGAGGAAATCGTCTCGTCACCTGCGACGCCATACGTGCGCGAGTTCGTCAACGACGTCCCGCGCGCCAAGGTGTTGAGCGTGCGCAGCGTCGCGATCAACGCCGCAGCTCCGAGTGGTGCACGAAGTGTCAAGGCATCGAGCAAGATCGAGGCCGTCATCCCGATGCTCCTCGACCGCGACGAACCAATCGCCGTGGTCAACGACGATGGTTCACCGCTCGGCATCGTCGACCGCTCGAGCATCGCTGCAATCCTCAGCGCCGAACAGCGATGAACACCGTCGCGATCGCGCCTCCTGCGAACAAACGAACGAAGGCCTTCGCCATCGTCGGAGCCGTGGTCGCCGCACTCGTCGTTGCCCAAGTGATCGGCTCGCCATCGTTTCCGAGCAATTGGTATGCACACCTCGCAGATCCGATCAACAGTTGGCAAGGGTGGCTGAGAGCGAATCGCACGACCCACTGGTCGTTCACGTTCTTCATCAATCCGCTCACCGATCTCGTCGACTTCTTCCTCACCCTGATCGAGGACTTCCTCACCTGGCTCCCCTGGTTCATCCCACCGATCGTCGTATTCCTTGTCATCGCACGCCGCAAGCGCTGGGTAATGGCAACGTGTGCGGCACTCGCCGTCATCTACCCCGG
>RFNE01000224.1 GCA_009927375.1 Actinomycetota bacterium
CCGGGGAACGCGTTGGCATCCGTGTTCAACATGTACCCCATCGCAAAGCGGTGTTGACGAGGAGCACGCCGTCGCGTCGAGAAGGAACCTGCGGCGTGTGTGCCCGTTCGATCGCTTCCTGCGAGACCAGTCGCACGGGCGTGCCGTCGACGTCGACCTCGCCCATCGTCGCGGCATACATCGTCGCCATCGAGCGCGCGTTGGTGATGCAGTTCGCGCCAGGCACCTCAGCCGCATGCAAGTCGCGGCGATTGAACCCACCCTTCACGTTCATCGCGCCATTCAGCGTGAGCGCCTGCGTGAGTGGCGAGTCGTCCACGAGCGGCGTGGCGAACTTGCCCGCCTTCGATTCGGTTGGCGCAACCGACTGATCCTTCGGCTTGGCCCATCCGGTGTTCACCGGCGCGACGCGCGGCTCGAGATGTTCGGGCAGTCCGATGTAAGCCTCGACGCCGAGTGGCGAGGCGATCTCCTCCTGGACGAAGCGGCCGATGTTGCGACCGTCGGTGAGGCGCACGAGCTCTCCGGCCAGCCAGCCGAAGGTGAGCGCGTGATACGCGTGTGCGGAACCAGGAGCGAATCGTGGTGCGGTCGCGGCGAGTCGCGTAACCATCTCGTTCCAGTCGAGGACGTTGTCGAACTCGAGTGGTCCGTCCACGGTGTACAGAGCCGCCTGATGACTCAACAGCTGCGCAACCGTGACGTCACCCTTGCCGGCTTGCGCGAAGTTGGGCCAGACGTGCGAAACGAGATCGTCGTAGTCGAACAGCCCGCGCTCGACACACATCGCGACTGCGGTCGCGACGACACCCTTGGTCGTGGAGAACACCAGCTGCAGGGTGTCGGGCGTATAGGGAATCGTGCCCGCGTTGTCGCGCCAGCCACCGGTGAGATCGACGACGAGCTTCCCGCGATGGAACACCGCGACACCCGCGCCGATGTCGTCACGAGACTCGAGGTTGGCGACGAAGGCGTCGCGCACGGCATCGAAGCCGGGTGCCGCGAAACCTTCGACGTTCATTTCTAGAGGTCGTCGATGAGCGAGCGCAGCGTCTCGACTTGCTTCACCGCGTCGTGGCCGACCGGGCTGACCTGCAACACGGTGACGCCCGCCTGCTTGTAGGCGGCGAGTCGTTCCTTGACGAAGCTCTTCGGTCCGACGAGGTGCGACATCTTCAACCACTCGCCCGGCACCTTGGCCGCGGCTTCCTGCTTCTTGCCATCGAGGTACAGGTCCTGGATCTCGACCGCTTCTTTTTCGTATCCGTAGGCCTTGCAGATGTCGTTGTAGAAGTTCTTGCCGCGCGCACCCATGCCGCCGACGTAGAGCGCCGTCGAGGGTCGGGCGAAGTCGAGCACCTTGTCTTGATCGTCGCCGACGAGTGACTCGTCGATGCCGAGCATGCCGCCCGCCTGGATGTCCATCGCGCCGAGCGACGGATCGCGCTTGGCGAGGCCCGCCTTGAGTGCGGGTCCCCACACCTGTTCGAACTTCTCTGGCCAGAAAAAGATCGGCATCCAACCGTTGGCGACTTCCGCGGTTGCCTCCACGCTCTTGCCCATGAGCGAGGCCCACCACACGGGGATGTCTGCGCGCACCGGATGGTTGATGAGCTTGAGTGCCTTGCCGAGACCGGTGCCCTGACCTGCAGGCAGCGGAACCTCGACGGTCTTGCCCTGATAGTTGAGCGGCTTTTCGCGCTTCCACACTTCGCGACACACCTCGATGTATTCCTTCGTGCGCTGCATCGGCTTGTCGTACGGCATGCCGTGGAAGCCCTCGATCACCTGCGCGCCGGACGCGCCGAGACCGAGGATGAAGCGACCATTGGAGACGTAGTCGAGACCCGCTGCCGTCATCGCCATCAGCGCGGCGGTGCGCGAGTAGATGTTGACGATGCCGGTGCCGATCTGCACCTTGTTCGTCACGGCGGCGAGATAGCCGAGTTGGGAGATCGAGTCGAAGGAGTACGCCTCGGCGACCCACACGATGTCGAGGCCGACCTTTTCGAGTTCGACGACCTGCTGGGCCGATGCCGGGAAGTCCCCGACATAGTTGATCATCATCGACAATTTCATTGGTCGCCTTTCGCTCGAGCGCGTGCGACCGATGTTATTGGCGCGTCAGTTGACCTGACGAGTTCGACCTTCCCAGTACGGGGCGCGGAGGTCCTTCTTCAGGATCTTGCCGCTCGGGTTGCGTGGCAGTGCGTCGATCCAGGCGACCGACTTCGGGCACTTGAATCCGGCGAGTTGTTCCTTGGCGAAGGTGAGGATCGACTCCTCGGTGACCTCGACGTCGGGCTTCTTCACCACGATCGCCTTGGGCACCTCTCCCCAACGCTCATCCGGCACGCCGATGACGGCGACATCCGCGATGCCCGGGTGCTTCATGAGGGCGTTTTCGACCTCGGCCGGGTACACGTTCTCACCGCCGGAGACGATCATGTCCTTCACGCGGTCATAGATGTAGACGTATTCGTTTTCGTCTTGGTAGGCCGCGTCACCGGTGCGGAACCAGCCCTCGGCGTTGATCGACTTCTTCGTCTCGTCGTCCATGCGCCAGTAGCCCTTCATGACCTGGCCGCCACGCACCCACACTTCACCCACGTCACCGCGCTTGACTTCATTCCCGGTGTCGGAGTCGACGATCTTCAGCTCCATGCCCGGCACGATGCGACCGCACGACGGAGCAACTTCTTGTTCGGGCCGTCGAGGTCGTGTTCCTCGGGGAGCAGGATCGTCGTCGCGCCGGTGGTCTCGGTGAGTCCGTAGACCTGCATGAAGTTCGTCTTGAACGCCTTGATCGCTCCGCGCAACACTTCCTCGGAGATCGGGGACGCGCCGTAGGCGATGAGTTGCAGCGAGGAGAAGTCGGCCTTGTCGAGGTCCGGGACCATCAACATGAACTGGAGCAGCGCGGGCACGACGAAGCCGTGCGTGATGCGATGCTTGCTGAAGAGCTGCACGAGCTCGACGGGATTGATGTCGCGCACGACGATCGACTTCGCGCCGAGTGCCTGACCCGCAGTCGCCCAACCGCCACCACCGATGTGGAAGAGCGGCATCGCGACCAGGTTGACCGTGTTGTCGTCGAACTTCCACATCTCCTTGGCGAAGGGAATGAGTGCGAAGAAGTTCGAGTTGGTGAGCATGACGCCCTTCGGACGACCGGTGGTGCCGCTCGAGTACAGCTGGAAGGCGACGTCGCCGTCTGCGCTCGGCACGTTCGGGTCGGTCGCCGCACCGGAGTCGATGAAGGAGTCATACGACTGGAACTTGGAGTGTCCGCCGATGACGACGATGGTCTTGGCGGTCGTCAGGTTGTCGGCGATCGCGTCCAGGATGGGCACGAAGTCCGGGCCGACGATGAACACCTTGGCCTCGGCGTTGTTGACGATGTATTCGACCTCGGGGGCAGCGAGTCGGAAGTTGACGTCCACGCTCACGGCGTTCAGCAGTGCCGCGCCGTAGAGCACCTCGAAGTGCTCGATGCCGTTCTTGTCGAGGAACGCGATGCGGTCTTGCGACCCGACTCCGGCCGCGGCGAGCGCATTGGCCATCTTCATCGAGCGCTCATACAGCTGCGACCAGGACTGGGTCCGGTCCCCGAGCACGAGTGCGGTCTTGTTGCCGATGTTCTGGCTATGCGTACGGACGATTGATCCCAGTGA
>RFNE01000251.1 GCA_009927375.1 Actinomycetota bacterium
TCCCCAGCAGGGCAAGACCGCGATCGTGCACGGCGACTACCGACTCGACAACTGCATGGTCGACGACGCGGGCAACGTGATCGCGGTCCTCGACTGGGAGCTGTGCACCCTCGGCGATCCGATGGCCGACCTCGGACTGTTGATGGTCTATTGGACTGGACCGAACGACGAAGCCTCGACGTCCAACTTCGCGACCACGACGGCCGAAGGATTCCTCAACCGCAACGAACTCGCCGATCACTATGCAGCGGTCTCCGGTCGGGACATTTCACAACTCGACTACTACGTGTCGTTCGCGTATTGGAAACTCGCCTGCATCATCGAAGGCGTGTATGCGCGGTACATCGCGGGGGCGATGGGTACGCATGATCCGTCCTCTTTTGACGCATTCAAGACGCAAGTTGAAGCTGCGGCACAGCGCGCCGAGGAAGTACTCGCACGCCTACACTGAGCGCACGATGAGCGACGCATACCGCATCTCGCCGAATTTCGCCGGTGCACTCCCGACGCTCAACGATCCGGTCCTCGTGATCATGCTCTCGGGCTGGATCGACACCTCGAACGCCGCAGCGACCGCGATGGAGGCCCTCGTTTCAGAGACCGGCGCGACGACGCTCATCGAGTTCGACGCCGACACCTTCATCGACTACCGCGCGCGTCGACCGATCATGGAACTTCGGGCAGGCGTCAACACCACGATCGACTGGTCGTTGCCGAAGATGCTGCTCGGCCGAGACGAATCCGAGCGCGACGTCCTGCTCCTCTCCGGCCCCGAGCCCGACACCCGCTGGCAACACTTCGCAGCCACCGTCGCCGCACTCGCCGACCAACTGAAGGTGAAGTCCGCGTACGGTCTCGGTGCCTATCCAGTGGCAACCCCGCACACCCGCGCGGTGTACATCTCCTGCACGACGCCAAGCACTGAAGCCGCTGCACGCGTGCCGTTCCTGAAGAGCACGCTCGACGTGCCCGCCGGCGTGGAGGCCGTGCTCGAACACGCACTGCACACCCGTGGCATCACCGCGATCGGTCTGTGGGCACAGGTTCCCCACTACGTCGCCTCGATGGCGTACCCCGCGGCATCGGTCGCACTCATCGATGCGTTGTGCTCGACGAGCGGACTCGCGATCGACGTCTCCAGCCTTCGCGAACAGTCGACGACGCAACGCGAGCGCCTGAACGGACTCGTGATGGCGAACGCCGAACATGCCGCGATGCTCGCCAAGCTCGAGGAGGCTTTCGATGCTCAGCACGCGGCCTCCGACCCGGCCGCCACGGGCATCGGTGGTATATCACTGCCGAGCGGCGAGGAGATCGCGGCCGAACTCGAACAGTTCCTCCGCGAGCACAACACCGACTCATAAGCGCGCGACCCCCCCTTGCTACGGTGTGGGCAGAGGAAGTTCAAGTCAGTACGTGGGGGAAAGATGCCGCACCGGAGCGACAACAAGCAGTTCGTCGAGGCACTCGCGCGTGGCCTCGACGTCATTCGCGCATTCAATGAATTCAAACCAATTCGCACCGTGAGCGACTTGGCCGCCGAGCTCGATCTGGCTCGCCCCACGGTGCACCGCATCTTGCAAACCCTCGAACACCTTGGCTACGTCATCCAAACAGACAATGGGTACTACCTGAGCCCGAAGGTCCTCGACCTCGGCTTCGGGTACATCGCTACCCGCGGCTTCTATGGCGCCGCTCGGGCCCACCTGGAGAAACTCGCCGCCAAGATCGACCAAGCGATCTCGATCACCGAACTCGTCGAGTCGGACATCGTGTACGTCGGTCGAATCGAAGTGCCGAAGGTCGTTGCCTACCACGTCTCACTCGGCCAACGCCTGCCGGCACACTCGACATCACCGGGCCGCGTGCTGCTCTCGGGGTTGAGCGACGAGGAACTCGATCGTCGCCTCGCCACTCCGTCACTTTCGCAAGTCGAACCGATGATCACACTTCCCGTTGACGAGCTGAAGGCGGAAATTCTCAAGATCAGAAAGCAGGGCTGGGCGATGACCAGTCAGACGATGTCCCTCGGCTATCGCGCGCTCGCTGCTCCGATCTACGACGCGACAGAAACCATGGTCGCCGCGATCGGAATCGTCGTCCACAGTTCAGAGATCTCTGAAGCCAAGTTGCGAGACGAGGTTCTCCCCGATCTCTTGGATGCTGCATCGAAAATCACCGAGGACTTCGTCACGATGGCCAAGCTTCCACGAAAGCGCGTATCGGTCGCCGAGCGCGGATACGTCAATTTCGCAGCGAGCGTCGCCACGAGCATATGAAAATCGATGGCGGCATCTCCGCCCATCTGCGGAGCACGGCTGCCAGCGCCAAAGAACTCGAGCGGCTCGGCTATTCGGGTGGCTGGACCGTAGAAACCGCACACGACCCATTCCTCCCGCTCACGCTCGCTGCTGAACACACCGAGCACCTCGAGCTCGGTACGTCGATCGCAGTCGCATTCGCCCGCAACCCGATGACACTTGCCAACATCGGCTGGGATCTCCAGTCCTATTCAAAGGGCCGCTTCATCCTCGGACTCGGCAGCCAGATCAAGCCGCACATCACCAAACGGTTCAGCATGGAGTGGAGTCACCCCGCTGCACGCATGCGCGAGATGATCCTTGCCATCCGCGCGATCTGGCACACCTGGCAGACCGGCGAACCGCTCGCCTTCCGCGGCGAGTTCTACACGCACACCTTGATGACGCCGTTCTTCACCCCGGACAAGCGCGACCTCGCCGAGATCGGCACTCCCAAGATCTTCCTCGCAGGCGTCGGCGAACTGATGACCGAGGTGGCGGGCGAGGTCTGCGATGGTTTCATCTGCCACGGCTTCACGACGGAGCGCTACCTGCGCGAGGTGACGATTCCCGCACTCTTGCGTGGTCGCGCCAAGGCGGGCAAGACACTCGAGGGATTCGAGATCGTCGGGCCAAGTTTCGTCGTCACGGGCAACGATCAGCACGAGATGAACACCGCGGCGGACGCCACCCGCCAACAAATCGCCTTCTACGGCTCGACACCTGCATACTCCGGCGTCCTCGAGCTGCATGGCTGGGATGACCTTCATGGCCAACTGAATTCACTCTCCAAGCAGGGCAAGTGGGCCGAGATGGGTTCGTTGATCACGGACGAGATCTTGAACACCTTTGCCGTGGTCGGCCCGCCGAATCACGTCGCGGGCGAACTCCACCGTCGCTACGGGGACGTCATTCAGCGCATCAACTTCTATGCGCCGTACGAGTGATCCGACGACGTGGTCGAGCGTGATCGCCGACATCAAGTCGGCGTGACGAACTAGTTCTTCGTCGCAGCGAGTCCGTGTAGCCACGCCTGCACGTTGGTGCCGAGCGCGTTCACGTCGTAACCACCCTCTTGCAGCACCACGGTCGGCAGACCGAGCTGGCGCACGAGGTCTCCGCTGCGGCGGAAGCCGTCTTGGGTAACCGCGAGGTCCGAGATCGGGTCGGTGACGAAGGTGTCGAGACCGAGCGAGACGATCAGGAGTCCCGGCGAGAATGCGCGAATCGCCTCACATGCACGATCCAGTGCCGACATGTACGGGTCGTCCTCGGTGCGCTTGGGCAACGGAATGTTCAGGTTTGCGCCGCGTCCACGACCGGTCCCCTCTTCGTCGGCGTAACCGGTGATGTAGGGATACGCGCGAGTCGGGTCACCGTGCAGCGAGACGTACTGCACGTCGTCGCGGCCGTAGAAGATCTCCTGCGTGCCGTTGCCGTGGTGGTAATCGACGTCGAGCACCGTCACCTTCGTGCCGAAGGTCGACGACACGTAGTGCGCGGCGACTGCCGCGTTATTGAAGAAGCAGTATCCGCCATAGAGATCTGTCGTTGCATGGTGACCCGGAGGGCGGCAGAGTCCGTAGGAGTTCGCCTCGCCATCGAGCACGATCTTCGTTGCAGTGAGTGCCGTGTCGACCGCGCCACGGGCTGCGGTGTACGTGCCCTCGGTGAGCGGGGTCGTCGTTCGAAGCACCACCAACCGAGCTTCGCGTTCACGGCGGCCGGCTCTTCGAGGTCTTCCATGCCGCGACGCATCGCCGGGCGGTAGAACACGTCGGGGACGACTTCCCGCGACGGACGCATCTCGCGCTGATAGTCCGCCCATGCGGTGGAGAGGAACCGATTGAGGCCCGGCACGTGTACGGCGTCGATCGGAGCGGTTCCCCACTCGGTCGGCGAGACGAACGTCATCGTCGGATCGGCGGCCAACGTCTCACGAATCGTCTCGGCGCGACCCGTGTGTTCGAACGGAGACATCGACTGCGACCAGGCGATCTCCTGGTGCGGATTGTGTCCGAGGTGTGCCGGTGTGTAGACGACCTTCATCGTGTGACCTCCCTAGTCGAACTGTGGTGCCGCACGAAGCGACCGCTTGATTTCTGCGACACCCGAACCTGCGATCGTGACGACCGCGTCCCACAACTTGAGTGCCTCTTCCCCGCGCGGAATCTTCGGTACGACCGGCCCGAACAAACTGGCGGCCTGCGGAGTGTTCGGGAAGAACGTGATGATCGGCGTGCCAACGTCACGTCCGGTGCGCTCGAGTGCGGTCTCCGTCTCGTGGCGAATCAATTCATCATGAGTCGTGTCGTCGAGCGCCGAGGCCAAGTCGGTGGGCAGACCAGCTTCAGAAAGGACCCGAGTGATGAACTCACTCGGCGATCCAACGAGCATCTCGCGGTTGCCTTCGTTGTGCAGCGCACGTCCCAGTCGCGAGTAGTAGGCATCAACGGCTGCATTGCCGCCGAACGCTCGTGTAGCGCTCGCCACACGCAACGAATGCAAGCCAACGTTGTGAATCTGTTCGTACTGTGAGTTCTCGCCGTAGCCGCGGGCCTCGTTGACGATTCGTAGCGAGATGAACTTCCAGGACACCTCGTACGACCGCTGCGACTGCACCTCTTTCACCCAGCGCGAGGTGATCCATGCCCACGGGCACACCGGGTCGAAGAAGAAATCTGCGTCGGCCATAGCCGACAACCTTAGTCGCGAGCGATTTCGCGCAGGTCGTAGGTCTCGATGAGGTCGCCCTGCTTGAGATCCTGGAAGTCGCTCAAGCCGATACCGCACTCGAAGCCTTCGCGGACCTCACGCACGTCGTCCTTGAAGCGACGCAGCGAGGAGATCGCGCCCTTCCAGATGATCGTTCCGTCGCGCAAGAAGCGGACCTTGGATCCACGCGTGATGACGCCCGAGCGAACGAAGCAACCCGCGATCGCGCCGACCTTCGGCGCGCGGAAGATCTCGCGCACCTCGGCTTCGCCGGTGACGACTTCCTCGAACTCCGGCGCGAGCATGCCCTTCATCGCCTTGTCGATGTCTTCGATCAACTTGTAGATGATTTCGTAGGTGCGGATCTCGACGCCCTCGGCCTCGGCCAGCTCGCGGACCTTGCGATCAGGACGCACGTTGAATCCGATCAGCGTGGCGTTGGTCGCGGCGGCGAGCGTGATGTCGTTCTCCGTGATGGCGCCGACTGCGCGGTGCACGAAGGCCGCGCGCACGTCATCGCGTTCGAGCTTGCGCAAGCTCTCGGTGACCGCCTCGAGCGAACCATGCACGTCGGCCTTGATGATGACGTTCAGCGTCGCCACTTCGCCGGCCTGGATCTGGGTGAAGATGTCTTCGAGCTTCACGCCGCGCTGCACGCGTGCATCGCCGCGCTGGCTGAGCGTGCGGAAGCGCTGCTCGCGAGCCTCTGCCACCGTGCGCGCAGTGCGCTCGTCCGGGGCCGCGCGGAACTCATCGCCCGCGCCAGGCACCGCGCTCAATCCGAGGATCTGCACCGGCGTCGATGGGCCAGCTTCCTTGATCTGCTCGCCGCGGCTGTTGA
>RFNE01000040.1 GCA_009927375.1 Actinomycetota bacterium
CCGCCGGGGATCACCCGAGTCGAGCGTTCGAACAAGTGTGATTCGACGCAACGCCAGCACCGACGCACGTGGTCGGGGTGCAGCCTTTGGCGACGCAACCCTTCGGGTCGCAATACGGAATCGTGCCGGTCGTCATTGTGCGCGCTCGGCGAACCACCGCGCGAAGTACGTGAGGATGATGTCTGCACCCGCACGTTTGACGGCGGTCAACTGCTCGATTGCAACACCGTCGTGGTCGATCCAACCATTTGCCGACGCGGCTTTGATCATCGCGTATTCGCCGCTGACGTGGTACGCGGCGACTGGCAGGTTCACGCGTGATCGCACCTGAGCGATGATGTCGAGATAGCTCAGCGCGGGCTTCACCATGACGATGTCGGCACCTTGCTGGATGTCTTCTTCGACTTCGCGCAGTGCTTCGCGCGCATTGCGCCAGTCCTGCTGATACGACTTGCGATTCCCTCCGCCAGCAATCTGGACGTCGACGGCATCGCGGAACGGTCCGTACAACCCCGATGCGTACTTCGCCGAGTAGGCCATGATCGCGACGTCGCTGAAACCAGCGCCATCGAGCGCGGCGCGAATCGCGCCGACTTGCCCATCCATCATTCCGCTCGGCGCGACGACATGTGCACCCGCGGTCGCTTGTGCCAGTGCAGCACGGCAGTACACCTCGAGCGTGGCGTCGTTGTCGACGTCACCACGGGAATTCAACACTCCACAGTGGCCGTGTGAGGTGTACTCATCGACGCACAGGTCGGCCATCAGCACGATGCGGTCGCCGAACTCCTCGGACAACTCTCTCAATGCGACTTGGACGATCCCGTTTGGATCGAATGCGCCAGAGCCGATCTCATCTTTGTGCGCAGGAACACCGAACAAGATTGCAGCGGGAATTCCGAGATCGACGAGCGCAGCGATCTCCTCGCGGAGCGACTGTCGAGTGTGTTGAGACACGCCTGGCAGAGATGAAATTGGTTGCGGCGAGCTGATGCCCTCTCGGACGAAGAGCGGTGCGACGAGATCGTTCACTCCCAGCCGAGTCTCGGCAACCAACTCACGCAGTGGACCGCCAAGGCGCAAGCGACGTGGGCGGTGGGTGGGAAACGCCATGGTTCAAGGCTACGGCGAGGTACGACCCATCGCCTCGCCGACTGCGACGACAACGTCGTGGCCAGCGGGTGACGAGGCAACCGCACTCACACGAAGCCCGAGTTCGTCCATCACGGACTTCGTTGACTCACCAAGTGCGACGAACGTGGCGTTCGGACCCGACAATCGTTGTTGCGCGAACGACCGCGCTGCCGAACCAGATGCGAACACGACGACGTCAGCGGACATCACCTGGCGCCGATCTTGCTGGTCGAGTAACTCTGCCGTCGTCGCATATCCGGCAACGACGTCGACGATCCATCCCTTCGGTTGGAGAAGCGCTGCAAGGTCTACGGATGGCTCCTCTGCTCCGACCACGAGCACGCGACCGGTGCCGGCGTCGAATTCATCAGCCAGACACCGCGCGGTCGCCCGCGATGGTGTGAATGACACCGCACGTCCGAGGGCGGCACCAGTAGCTGAACCAACTGCAGCAAGCTTTGGGAGTCGCTGGTCGTCAGCGACCGCATCGCGTAGTGCGCGGGCGCCGTTTGCCGACGTCACGAGGATCCACTCGTACACCAGCGGGTCAACCAACGCGGTACGCAAAGCCTCCCCGCCATCACTCGGCGGACCAATCGCAATCAATGGAATGTTGGTCGCGTCTGCACCCGCGTCACGCAACACATCAAGAATCTCTGTCGACGCATCTTCAGGTCGCGTGAGCACGACGCGGATGCCGTGCAATGACGCCATCACTTGACGGCGCGAATCGCTTCGCGCGCAAGTTCGCGGGCGACATC
>RFNE01000038.1 GCA_009927375.1 Actinomycetota bacterium
AGTCCAAGTGAAACGAGTTGGTGATTCTTGAGACTCGCGATGTTAGAGAGGGATAAGAAGCCATTTCGTTGTGACTCAATAAGTGTGGGATTGAGGAAAACGTGGAATGGAAGACCGAAACGTTCCAGTATCGGCAAAACGACCTCATAGTTATCGACGTAACCGTCATCAAAGGTGATGGAAAGAGTTCCTGGGCTCTCACTCCCGAATGGAACTACCTTTAGGTGTCCCTCCTGGCAGAGGAAGTGCAATCGTGTCATCTGTTGAGTGAAGCGCTCAGGGCCCACTGAGTAGATGCCCCGAACATCGCCGTCAGCGTGGCCACCAACGGAGTGGTACATCAGAACTTGCGCTCGACTGGCGAATTCGCCAGCAAGCGTTCGCCAAACGGAACTGATGGTTGAGCCGGCAACGTGTCGAAGCGAAGTCATGGGATTGAGCGGTTCCGATTGGATGCTCTATCCCATTCTAGAGATGAGGGCTCCAGCGAGGTGTCTGGCGATGCTTGGTCTAGCTGCTTCCCATTCCCCCAAGTAGTTCACGCGTTTGCCACCGAAGCCCTTCTTGAAGTTGAAAACCCCTTCGTTTTCCAGTGGGTCAATACCTGCGAGGTCGTAACGCTCGACGCCGCGTTCGTTCAATACTTCCAGAAGATTCCACGCACAAACGTACGACGCATAACACTTTCGTGCCTCTTCATTCGCAGCTGCAAGAGCATCCCATGCAAAACTTCCCACGATGAACGCCGCGCGTATTGCAATGAGTTTGCCTGAATTGTCTCGTGTTTGGACGAAAAGAAGTTCGTTGTTCATCGAGCCCAAGAGCTTTCGAAGGGATTCAAGAGATGGAATTTCGGCTGGGCCGTGCGACTTCTTGTAGGCAACCATTTCAGTGAAGAGATCATGAATCTCACTTGGGTCCGGGTGATCCCAGATCGACGTCAGGAAATTGTGTTTTAGGCCGCGGTTAAGGTTGCGCGCCCAGTTCGAAGTGAGGTTTGACTTGTCGGCGAGACTCCCACCGGTCTTTGATACGACGAACGTCTCTTCTGCGCCTAGAAAGGACGCCGCCTTCTTCCACTTGAGTGTGGTCAATGTTGAAGGACTCTCATTATCGGTCGCTTGATGAAATGAAACTCGGCAATACACCGCTTTGGACCCGGTCGTATTCGAGACAAAGCGAATCAATTGTTCGGCGTCAATCTCGAGTGCTCCGCAGATTCCACCCGGTATCCATGCGACTGTGATGACGTTTAAGAAACTGAACGACAAAATCTGTGCTGCGGAAGTCGTGCCCCGATCAGTCGAGAAAACACAACGTATCGTTGACCAACGCCCACCCTCTTTGTACCTCGACCAGCCAGAACGTGAAAATGGCGAAGTCGCATTAAGCGATGTGACGAGGTCGTCCCACTCAGCGTCCGTTCCACCAAATGTTTTCCATGACATCAGATGAAGTTCACCACCTTCAAATTGCGATAGAAGTGGTCTGAGGCGACGGTACTTGCACCCGGCAAGTCTGGCCAGCTGATGACTTCACAGTGATGACGACGAGCAAGGCGGCGAA
>RFNE01000138.1 GCA_009927375.1 Actinomycetota bacterium
GAAGAACGGCGAGTCGTTCTTCGTGCACGCAGCAGTCGAGGCGGTCCACGGCTATGCCCGCAACCAGCGCGAGGAGGGCTACGTGGTCACCGTCGACTGGCTCTTCGAGGTTCCCGAGGAGCACCTCGAATGGTGGGCCAACTACTACCTCGCGACACAAACCCAAACACCATCAACGACAAAGGAGCAATGACATGTGGATATTCACCGAGACCGGATTCGTGAGCGCCGTGCGCAAGGACGACGCCCCGACCAAAATCACCGCCCGCGCGCGTGATCGTCGATCGCTGCAGGAGCTCTCCGAGCTGTCTGGGGCGGAGATCGTCACGACCGAGTACTCCGACTACCGCTACCGAGTGGTCGTCTCCGACGACGTGTTCAAGTCGTGGTTCGTCACCGCAGTCGACATGCTCGACTACGACAACTTCAAGAACCGCGTCTGGGAGACCAGGGGAGATGAGTTCCACGACGCCTTGGGTCGCGTCTGGTCGGTGATGTACGAACTGCAGAACGGGTCGCGATGAACGTCGACCACCTTCGACACCATGCCGTCGGCGAGACCATGGATCTCGACCGATCGGTGATGGAGGTCGCCTCGTGGCGACTCGCGGCCGAGCTCATCCGCCGCCACCCCGACGAGTTGTATGCGGTCGAACTGCACCCGATGACGGGTCAGTATGACTGCCTGACGATCCGCCAGAAGAAGGGTGGTGCGTTGGTGGATGACGACTCGCTGTACAACTTGAATCGCAATCTGCGCGGGCACGTGACACCGAAATCTTGGTTCGCGGCTCGTGGGGAACGATTCAATTGGCTCGACGTCGTGCTCGCCACCGACCTCAGGCGAGAAATCGTCGCACCACTCGAACGTGTGGAGGGTCTGAGCGTCCCAGCCGAGACCCCACAGACGACGAAGGCATCGATTGGTGTCCGTGTCGTTGCGGAAGCACTTTCCATGAAGACAAGTTCGCGACCAATGCAGGCACTCAATGGAGTCCTCGATTCGTCGGGCATGGGTGGGAGCGGAGTTCGTAACGAGCTCTTCACCGCATTCGACGGTCTCGAACAGGAATTGGTGGGCGTCCTCCGACGATCTCCGGAACCACCCGGCCTATGGCTATTGGTTCGTCATCACCGGTGAACAACACGGGCGGTTGCCCATCCTGGCCATCGACACGTGGCGTGGATATGTCTGGCGAGAGGGTCTCAGGAAGGCTCGCTTGATGCGGCTGTACGACGAGTGCAATCGGGACATCCACCTCCTCGTGGCACGGTTGCTGCACTTCTAGGTCGAACGCGTCGTGAACCTTCCCGAACATGGAACCGACCGGCCGCTCGGTGTCGAGTGGACATCGCTCGTGCAGATCCTTGCCGCGATGATCACGCTCGCACCCGAGCAGGTCGTACTGCAGGTGCACACGCAATTCGACAGGGACTGTGGCCCATACGTGCAGACCCTCCAAGAAGAAGACGGCGCACTCCACATCGAAGCGGTGAGCAACGAGTTCCTCGACCCACCGATGGGGCCGGACGCGATCAACTCACTTCTGGAGATGGGCTGGGAACCACCATGTGACGACGGTCTGCCCAATTTCTTCCGCTTCATTCACAGCGATGACGTTCGTCCGGGTGAAGTCGCCGACTTCCTCGTGCGCACCCTCCGCGACGTCTACCTGGTGCAACCCACGGATCGATTCGAATGCATGCCCGATGAAATGTGTCGGGCAGTCGTGCGCGGGGACTACGGGTTCAAACTGAGCATCGATATCCACATCGACTGAACGGCACCGTGTCCATATTCAGGGACACACCCGTATCGTTGAACTATGGCCTGGCTAGTACCCGCAACGCGAAAAATCGATGAAATTCGACCCTTTGCAGAACAAGAAGTGGTCAGAACCTTCGTCGAGAAACTCTCCAAAGACTGGGTAGTCATTCCGAAGGTGCACATCACCTTCAAGGGTCAGAACGCTGAGATTGACGTCATCTTGGTGTCCCGCAATCGCGGTGTCTTCTTCGTCGAGGTTAAGGGTGGTGAGATTTCAATCGACAACGGTCAGTGGAAGAGTCGTGACGAGAAGGGTGATGTTCACAACATTCAGAACCCAATCGAACAGCTGGTTTCAGCAAAACATCAGCTCGTCAAGCGCTTAGGGAAAATGAACTTCAGTCTCAATGACCTCTTCATTCGTGATCTCGTTGTACTGCCGAAGAATACTGAGGTGCCACGAGACGGCCTTGGTCCGGGGTTGCCACGCGAATCGATCTTCACCAAACTTGATCTTGAAGATCCAGAGGCTGCTCTCGCGCGAATTGTTCGCGAACACGCACCGATCGAACTCAATCGATTCAAGGCATTCATTCAGATTCTTTGTCCGACAGTGAGGTTCACCGATGAAGGTGGTGAGTTCCACCAAACCGTCCTACACCGTGTCGACGAGGCCACGTCCACTCGGCTGGGCGCGCTCGTCGGCCTCGCCGACAACCAACGCGTACTCGCGACTGGTGCCGCTGGTACGGGCAAGACCTATCTCGCCGAGCGGTGGGCGCGTCGATGTGCCGAACGCGGTGAGCGCACGCTCCTCGTG
>RFNE01000037.1 GCA_009927375.1 Actinomycetota bacterium
GGACTTTGCTCACCAAAGAATTTCTCACGACTGGAACACCCAGGTGTTCACGGCCATTCTTGAGCACAGAAAGATCGCCATTGATCTCTTCCCGCGAGAGCGAACCACGGGTGGAGCGCCAGTTGCTGCGAAGCGCCGACTGATCAAGACAGTCGCCTTGTCGATATGGGGGCTGATGGCCAGACGATCCCCTGTGTGCATTGCGGACAGCTATTTCGAAACGCGATCCGAACTAGCGCTTGCGTTAAGCAACCGGTCGTTGCCCGTGCGCCTCACCCGGGTGATTCCATCAACAGCGAAATACTCGGAATCGAAACGAGAGGCGCTAAAGCTCTCTTTGGCATACGGAAGCAGCTTTGAGGAATTTCTTTTCGACAACATTCACCGTTGGTTGCCATATTCATGGGTGGAGGACTTTTCGGATTTGTCGGAGGGGCCACACACCCGCCAACTTCCCCGCAACCCACGCACAATTTTCACTGGGAACGCGCATCACTCCAGTGATTATTTCATGATCTACATGGCGTCGCAGGCGGAACGGGGATCTCGCATCGTTCTTGCGCAACACGGCGGACTCTATGGGGAAGGAGAGGTGCGCTCACGAAACGAGGAGCACGAACTCGCCATCGCAGACGCCTATGTCACGTGGGGCTGGAAGGACTTGGCATACAACAACATTGTCAATGGACCGAACCAAATTTCTCGGTCAACTTCCACTAAATGCGCTTTCAGGGAAGGTGGGTTGCTCATCGTTCTGGACACCACGTTCCGATACAGCAGATACTCTTGGGAGACACGACCAGAGCGAGACCTTTACCTCGAGTCATGCGCCGTTCTCCACTCAGAGCTCCCTCGTACAATTCAAAAGAAGTCTGTCATTCGACTTCATCATGACCACAATCGCTTCGATGAGGGCCACGAGAAGTTCTTCAAGGAGTCCCAAGAGGTAGTCTTTGATGACTTCTCGCGAGCTATTGAGAAGTCAATTGCAGCATCGCGACTCGTGATCGTTACGACGCTGGGCACAACATTCATAGAGAATGTCAGTCGAGGTATCCCAACCTTGATTATGCCCAGCCCGAGATCTATGAGGTCCGCACCGAGTATCGAGAGATCTTCGACGAGCTCGCAAAAGTAGGGATTTTCCACGAATCACCCGTCTCGGCTGCTCGTTGGGCCACATCAATTTGGGATCGAGTTGAACAATGGTGGAACTCGGAGCCGGTGCAAGTGGCTGTAAATCTCTATGGCCGACATTTTGCTGGCTTCCCGAGCGAAGAGAGGAGAACTTGGCAACAAATCTTGAGTGGTAGTTCCCTCAAGAGTTGATTTTCGAGAGGAGCGATAGACTCGGAGACCTGCGCTCGTAGCTCAATGGATAGAGCATTTGACTACGGATCAAAAGGTTGTAGGTTCGACTCCTGCCGAGCGCGCGATTAACTCGCTGACTCAAGTTGCTGTTGGGTTGGCTTTCGAAACAAGGTGAGCATCGCAACTCCTGAAAGCAGAATGACGAAGGACGTCAGTCGCCATGCGGTGTGGAACCCGTCGAGATAGTCGTTTCTTGCAAGTGCGGATACGAGAATCGAGCTCACTAGTGCAACTCCGAGCGCAGCGCCAATCTGGCGAGCAGTGTTGTTCAAAGCTGAGCCCATTGCGAACTTCGGTTGTGGGAGAAACGCAGTTGCCGAACTTGAAATAGTGGAGATGCAAAGGCCAACGCCGATCCCCGTGTACACCATGACGGGGAGGTAGTGGGTGAGGTAGTTCGGTGTGTCGGTTATCCAGTAACTGAGAAACAGGTTTCCGCTACACAGGATCACTGCACCAGTTGCCACAACCTTCCCGTGACCGATCCGTTGTGCGAGCCGGCCAGCAGGTGCTGCGACAATCGCCGCCATCACCGGACCAGGGATGCCCGCTAAGCCAGATCTTGATGGGCTGTAGTTCCATACGGTCTGGAGCCATTGCGTGTTGACGAAGATGAGTGAGAAGAAGCCCATTGTGAATCCAAACCCACTGATTGCGGCTGCGGTAACAAACGGGAGCTTGAGAAGTTTGAGGTCGAGAACAGGGTGGGCAGCCACGCGGCAGCGGATGATGAAGGAAACGAGGAATGCAAGCGCGAGGGCGAAGATAAGGAGTGCTCGCTGAGTGGCCCATCCCCACTCGTCGCTTTGCACGATCATGAGCGTGAGGAGGCCGACGCCGAATACCGCAAGAACCGCGCCAAAATAGTCGACGGTGCGAGGTGCGGTTTCGTCACGGGACTCCCTCAGCAGCTTCACGCCGACGGAGAGCGCGAGCATGCACAGCGGGACATTCACCAAGAAGACCGCGTG
>RFNE01000345.1 GCA_009927375.1 Actinomycetota bacterium
GCCGCCGGACCGAGTGTCTTGTTCGCCTTTTCGTGGATCGCAGTGCGCTTGCGACTGACGGTCTCGCGACGCAGACCAAGTCGTTTCGCCGCATCCTTCACGGTCATATCGTGACCGTCGACCAACCACACGATCTCCATCTCCTTGTCGGAGAGGACATCGCGAAGTTGTCCCATCTGCTCATCGCGCTCCATGGACTCGACGACCGAGTCGCTGAAGTCGATGACGCCAGGGACTGATGCGTCCGGGTTCGCCATCATGTCGAAGGAGTCGATCCCGCGGGTGAACCGTGCTCCCTCGCCACGCTGGGATGCGATCCGACGACGATAATCGTGGATCTTGTTCGTGTACTGACGTCGTGCGAAGACGACGGGATCCGGGTACTTCCCGCAGACGAAGTCGATCTGCTCCATGACGAGTTCGACCGCGTACGAGACGATGTCATCCACGTCGTGGCCGTTGACGCGGGTGCGCTTCCCGAAGAGTCGCAACAGTTCGCTGCGATATGCGCAGATGTAGGTGTCGCGGTGAAGTGGTCGGATGGTGGTCATGTGGTCCCCTTTCAGGATTCGGTCGGAGTTGGTCGCTGTGGTCATGTCCTGTGGGGACGAAGTGGATGGTCTTGCCTTGCCGGTGTGCTGGTTTGCGGTGGCCTCCTTGGGGCTCGTGGACGGGATCGAGACCATAGCAGATGGATTCCCATTTGCAACTTTCTCGCCCCGTGTATTGGTCATATTGACTAGTATAGCACACGGTGTCACACGGTAAGGAAACCCTTGTATTTATTGGTTTTTCTACGAATTCGAGGTGTGGGGCGAAAAACTCAATTTTCAGCCCTCGCGGTCTGAGCCTCCCCGTCCCCTGATCTACATGGACTTAACGGTAAAGTTACAGAAAAGGCGACTTCGTTCGTTTCCCTTGTACACCATGGATTTTCACCCAACTCCCCCCACAGCTGGCTTCCCGGCTCGCTTCCACGTGGCCGTCGACGTCGTCGCCCTGACCATTCGCCACAACCTGCTTCAGGTCGCCGTCGTTCGGCGCAAAGGTGACACGTCGTGCATTGCTGACAAGGTGACCGGCATCGTCGCCGAGGAACCTCGGGAACCGTTCGACTACGCCCTCCCGAGTGGACACGTGAACTGGGAGTCCGAGAGCTTGGACGACACCGCCCGCCGCAAAGTGTTCGAAAGACGGGGATCACGATCGAGGCCGACGACCTCGTCCAATTCGGCGCCTACGGCGATGTCGGTCGAGACCCCCGGCCGGGTCGGACCGTGAGCGTCGCCTTCGTCGCGTTCAGTCCATACTTCGCCTCCCCGCTTGCCGGCAGCGATGCGATGACGGCCGAGTTCATCGACGTCGTCGAGTTGCTCGCGGCTCCGAACAGGCTCGAGTTCGACCACGTGCGCATCCTGCGTGACGCGATCCAACGTGTGCGCCTCCTCATGGAGACGACCCCGATCGCACTCAAGTTCTGCGAGGACGAGTTCACCATGAGTGAGCTGCGCCACGTCTACGAGGTCATCTTCCACCCCGCGTACAACCACGACGCCGACACCCTGCGCTACGCAGACCGACTGCGACGTGACTCGGAGTGGAAGATGCTGCGCGACACCGAACGCCAGATCGCCCGCATCTCTCGTGCCGTGATGGAGAGCTCCGAGGAACTCGACCTCCCACTCAGTGACGTGCCAATGCGCTTCAACATGGTCACGAACTATGCGCGCAACAACGACGTGCTGTTCAAGGTGCAGAACCTGCTGGCTACGGAATACCGGCGCTCGACGCGCAGCACCGATCGGGACGAGAAGTCCGCACGAGAGAAGCTCAAGTTGTCCTTCGATGCGGCGAACTTCGCCGCAAGGTCGAAGCCATCCCGGGCTTCGTCCAGCGTGTGGAAGGCAAAGCGCGGCCATCGGCGGGTGGCGTCGGCAAGCCGGCCCAGGTGTATCGCAAGGGTCGCATCGAACGACTCGATCCTCCACTCACCGTGCCGAAGAAGCCGACGAAGTCCCCGAAGCGCCCACCTCGCGCGTAACCCTGCAACACCCCTGAGGGATAATTTCCCTCGTCAACACGCACGTATCCGCTCCGGCGGGTACGTGCTTTTCGTTTTTCAGGAGGAAGACATGGCTCACATTTTCATGGACATTTTCGAAGAGACCCAGGACCTCGCCCGCAACATTCGGGCGCTCCACGTCTCGAGCGGGACTGCGCACGCACACTGCGTGCTCTGCGACCAGCCGTTCCCGTGCACGACCGCCCAGACCGCGATGTCGATCGAGGCAATCGTCCTGCCTCCGATGCGGCTGATCTCGGGCCCAAACGATGCCTGGGATCGCGAGCGGTCGGTCGTCGAGGCGCTCCAGCAGATCTCGATCGCCCTCGGTGCGATGATCGACCACCGCAGCGAGCACCACCTCGCGGTCTTCGAGCAGCTCTCGGCACTGCACGGCCTCACGGGCATCGTGCAGACGGGATTCGTGCGCAGCGGCTCGAGCACCCTCACGATCGGGTTCATCCACCCGGAGACCGCGGAAGTGATTCGCCTGTGGGCACTCGACGCCAACCTTCTCCACCACACCGTGGAAGTGACGGTCTGGCTCGACCCGACGGTGACCGCATCAACGCGACCATTCCTCGTCGACATGATGTGTTCGGCCATGCAGCCTCTGGATGCGATGTCGCTCCTCGATGGTTGGCGGGGATCCGACGTGTCGACGAGGGGCCAGGTCACCCAGACGTTGCCACTTGACGGGGAGGTCATCGCCGAGACCGTCCGCACGTTGGTCGCGGCCACGATCGAGCTCGTGGACCAGGCCGAACCCGTGTGGGCGTGGGACGACTGGGCCGACGACCCCACCGAATAGGTCACGTTTGTAACAAGTTGGTGCGTTTTTCCCACGGCGTGGAAAAAGCGGTGTGGGAGAACACATGTTCGCCTATCATCTCTGACCCACCCGTGGGATAGAACGCCCACACATCGACCAAGGAGACCACACATGACCAGTGAAAACTCTCGGTACACCGAACGCGAACGCGCAGCGTTGAAGCGTCGCCTGCTCGCGGCCCTCGCCGACGCCGGGCTCGGTGGCTTGCTTCCACCGAACTCGGTCCTCGTCACCGAAGAAGGAGTTTCACTGAACATGGACATCAACAACGCGCGGTGGTTCACGAACCACATCGCAGACATCGCGGACGGATCGACGAATCCTGCGGCAGTTCCGCAGACGACGAAGAACGCGAAGCAGGAACAACTCGCACTCGTCTTCCAGGAAGTGCACACGACCCCGACTGGTTACTCACCGGCACGCATCATCACCAAGGTGGCGGCATGAACGTCGACCT
>RFNE01000123.1 GCA_009927375.1 Actinomycetota bacterium
TTCTTGAACAAGGACCTCGAAGTCGTGTTCATCGATGAACGCGGCGACAAGAAGCAGAAGATCACCTATCAGTACAAGGGCGGCATCGTCGACTTCGTGAAGCACCTGAACGCCTCCCGCGAGGCGTTGTTCACCAAGGTGGCCCACTACGAGGCGTCCGAGTCCGACCAAACCTTGGACATCGCCCTGCAGTGGAACACCGGGTACTACGAGGGCATCTACGGCTACGCCAACGGTATTTCGACGGTCGAGGGCGGCATGCACGTCGAAGGCTTCAAGACCGCGCTCACCTCGGTGGTCAACAAGTACGCGAGGGCATCCGGCGCACTGAAGGAAAAAGGACGACAACCTGCTCGGCGAAGACATTCGCGAGGGCATCACCGCAATCGTCGCCGTCAAGTTGCGTGAGCCACAGTTCGAAGGTCAGACCAAGGCCAAGCTGGGCAACGTCTCGATCCGTTCGTTCGTGCAGAAAGAAACGAATGCACAACTCGAAGAGTGGATGCAGGAGAACCCAACCGAGGCCAACCGCATCGTGAAGAAAGCTGTTGCTGCGGCACAGGCGCGCATCGCGGCGAAGAACGCACGCAACGCAGTGCGTCGCAAGACCGCACTCGCCGGAGCAGGAATGCCCGACAAGTTGAAGGACTGCACGAGCACCGATCCGGCCGAGGCCGAACTGTTCATCGTCGAAGGCGACTCCGCAGGCGGCACCGCAGTTGATGCCCGCGATCCGCGCACACAGGCCATCCTCCCGATCCGCGGCAAGATCTTGAACGTCGAGCGCGCGCGACTCGACAAGATGCTGAAGAACAACGAGATCCAGACGCTGATCACCGCCATCGGTGGCGGCATCGGTAACGACGAGTTCGACGCCACCAAGGCCCGCTATCACAAGATTGTGATCCTTGCGGATGCCGACGTGGACGGCAGCCACATCCGCACGTTGCTCCTGACGTTCTTCTATCGCCAGATGAAGCCGATGGTGGAGTCGGGCTACATCTACATCGCCCAACCACCGCTGTATTCGACGGAGATCGGCAAGGAAAAGATCTACTTGAAGGACGATGCCGCCAAAGAGCAGTTCCTGAAGGAACATCCGAACCACAAGAAGGAGTTCCAGCGCCTGAAGGGTCTCGGCGAGATGGACTGGCAGGAATTGCGCAGCACCACCATGCACGCCGATTCCCGCACACTGCTCCAGGTCACCGTCGACGAAGCCGCACTCGCCGAGGACATCATGAGCGTGCTCATGGGTGACGACGTCGAGAGCCGCAAACAATTCATTCAGACCAACGCGCGCGACGTGCGCAACCTCGACTTCTAAGCC
This sequence comes from Actinomycetota bacterium, assembly GCA_009927375.1. GTDB lineage: Bacteria > Actinomycetota > Acidimicrobiia > Acidimicrobiales > Ilumatobacteraceae > UBA3006. The sequence continues at coordinate 1,331 of RFNE01000123.1, forward strand.
CGGGAGCACGATTCACCATGGCCAGCAAGAAACCAGCAAAGAAGTCGGCGGCGAAGAAGCCCGCGCCACGCAAAGCAGCCGCAAGTTCGACACCTCCGACCAAACCGCCGGCAGGTCAGGACAATCTGTTCGCCAATCCGGACGCAATCCAACCGGTGCAGTTGCAAGACGAGATGGAGCGTTCGTTCCTCGACTACGCAATGTCGGTCATCATGTCGCGCGCGCTGCCCGACGTGCGTGACGGATTGAAGCCGGTACACCGCCGCATCATCTGGGACATGGACCAGCAGGGCTTCCGTCCCGATCGACCGTTCGTCAAGTGCGCACGCGTCACCGGTGACACGATGGCGCGCTACCACCCGCACGGTGACGGAGCGATCTACGACGCACTCGTGCGCATGGCGCAGCCGTTCTCGTTGCGTCACCCACTCATCGACTTCCACGGCAACTACGGCTCGCCAGACTTCGGTCCCGCAGCCAGCCGTTACACCGAATCACGCCTCCATCCTTTGGCGATGCAGTTGCTCGCGGACATCGATGAAGACACCGTCGATCTCATCCCCACGTACGACGGCACCGCAGAAGAACCGATCGTCTTGCCGAGCCGTTTCCCCAACCTGCTCGTCAACGGCAGTCAGGGAATCGCCGTCGGTATGGCCACGAGCATTCCACCACACAACCTCGGCGAGGTCGTGGACGCGACACTGCATCTGATCGAGAATCCAGACGCAACACCGGCAGATCTCATGAAGTTCGTGAAGGGCCCGGACTTCCCGACGGGCGGACTCATCCTTGGACGCGAAGGCATCAAGGATGCCTACAAGACCGGTCGTGGCAGCATCAAGATGCGCGCGAAGGTTGCGATTGAAGAAGGGCAGCGCGGTCAGATGCGCATCGTGGTCACCGAGTTGCCCTACCAGGCGAGCTGTTCTGCGATCGCCGCACGCATTCAGGAACTCGTCGATGGTGGAGACCTCGACGGCATCGCGGATGTGAATGACAACTCCTCGGGTGGAACCACCAACCTGATCATCACCCTCAAGCGCGACGCGAACTCGAACGTCGTGATGAACAACCTGTTCAAGTTGACCCAGTTGCAGACGAGCTTCCCCGTCAACATGGTTGCCCTCGTCAATGGCGTTCCACGCACGCTGAACCTGAAGGATGCGATCTCTGGTTATGTCGATCACCAGATCGACGTCATCACTCGCCGCTCCAAGTTCCGCCTCCAGCGCGCCAAGGATCGCAACCACATCCTCGAAGGACGCCTGAAGGCCCTCAACGTCATCGACGAGATCATCAAGTTGATCCGTGGCAGCGAGGACGCAACGGCCGCCAAGGAAGCCCTCATGGGCAAGAAGTTCGGATTCTCCGAGCGTCAGGCGATCGACATCCTCGACATGCAATTGCGCCAACTCACCCGTCTCTCGCGCATCGATCTCGAGACCGAGCAGAAGGACGTCAAGGAGCGCATCAAGGAACTCGAATCCATCCTCAACAGCGACAAGAAATTGCGTGGCGTGATTTCGACAGAACTGTCGGCCATTCGCGATTCCTTCGCCACACCACGCGTGTGCCAGATCACCGCAGACGTCGGTGAGATGAGCGTCGAGGATCTCGTCGACAACAAGGAACTCGTCGTCGTGATGACCGAGGCCCAGTACATCAAGGCCGTGAGCGCAGACTCATTCCGCACCCAAGGCCGCGGCGGTCGCGGTGTGAGCGGAGCTCGACTCAAGGCCGACGACATCGTGCGCCACGTCATCTTCACGACCTCGCACTCGTACCTGTTGTTCTTCTCCAACCGCGGACGCGTCTATCGCCTGCGTTCACTCGAGATCCCAGAGCGTGAGCGCACCGCCAAGGGCATCCCGATCGTCAATCTCTTGCCGCTCCACCAAGGAGAGACCATCCAGGCGATCATCGACACCCGCGAGTTCCCCGGCGAACGCTTCTTGTTCTTCGCAACCAAGCAGGGACAAGTCAAGAAGACTGCATTCAACGAGTACGACTCGAG
>RFNE01000036.1 GCA_009927375.1 Actinomycetota bacterium
TTGCTGTCCAACGGGGACGAAGCCACCATCTTGTTCGGAACCGACAAGGCAACCTTCACCATCGGCAACGTCACGTTGACGACCAACTTGTTGCAGATCGAATTCCCCAACTATCGCCAACTCATCCAGGCGAGCTATCCGAACAAGCTCACGACGTCACGTGAACAACTGATGGAAGCGATTCGTCGCTGCCGCATCCTTGCTCGCGAGACGACGCCGGTGCGCCTCGAGATGGGGAACGACTCGTTGCGCCTCGTCGTGATGACACAAGACCTCGGCAACACCGTCGAGGAAATCGATGCCTCGTTGTCCGGGTCCGAGATGACCGTCGGCTTCAACCCGGAATATCTCGCTGCCGGCGTCGAAGCAGTCGTCGGTGACGAGATCACGATCGAGACGAGCGACCCGATCAAGCCCGCAGTACTGCGCGGCGTCGGCGCGGAGGACTATCTCTATCTCGTCATGCCGCAACGCTTGAACAACTGACGTCGAGTCGTGTTCGTCAGCCGACTCGAACTCACCAACTTCCGCAACTACGCGCGACTCGAGTTGGACCTCGCCGAAGGCGTGACGGCGATCATCGGTGCGAACGGTCAAGGAAAACCAGTCTCACCGAAGCGTTGTCGTATCTCGCGACGTTGAAGAGTTTTCGTGGAGTGCCGACCGAGGCGATGATCCGCACGGGGAGTGACTCAGCCATCATTCGTGCCACCGTGATCCATCCCGACGGCCGCGAGATGCTCGTCGAGGCGGAACTTGCCAGGGTTGGTCGCAACAAGGCCCAGGTGAACCGGCAACGCCTGGCCAACCAAGGATTTGTTGGGGGTGGTGCGCACGACGGTGTTTTCCCCCGAAGACCTCGGACTCGTCAAGGATTCACCGGAGACCGTCGCATTTTCGTCGATGACGCACTCGTGGCGATCTCACCGCGACTTGATCAAGTGTGCAGCGAGGTCGACCGCGTGTTGCGGCAACGCAACGCACTGTTGAAGCAAGCAGGTGGACGCTTGACGAGCGAGATCGAAACCACGCTCGACGTGTGGGATGAACGCTTCATCGAGTGTGCGACGACACTTGGTAACGAACGAGCGAACTTGATCGCCACCATCCAACCACTCGTGCAACAGGCCTACGAAGACCTCGCCGAACGAAAGACGCCACTCGAGTTGAACTACGACCCGCAGTGGAGGAGAGACGGTCTTGCTACGTCACTTGTAGCGAGCCGAACAGACGATGTCCGTCGTGCGACGACGACGGTCGGTCCGCACCGCGACGACATCGACATCTCACTCAACGGTCTTCCCGCACGAACACACGCGTCACAAGGCGAGCAGCGCACGCTCGCGCTCGCGCTGCGACTCGCAGTGCACCGCCTCGTCACACAGGTGACCGCCGGACCACCGGTATTGATCTTGGACGACGTGTTGTCAGAGCTCGACCCACAA
>RFNE01000140.1 GCA_009927375.1 Actinomycetota bacterium
CACGTTGGTCACCGCAAGATCGCGGACGGCGAGGCGGTACGAGTCGGTAGCGACGAGACGGAGGCCTTCGGGCTCGGCAGCCATCAACACACCGGTGAGCGCAAGGCGTTGCATGTCGGTGCTGGCAGCGCGAACCACCTGGCGGAGAGCATCAGCCAACAATGGTGCGGAAATGGTGACCGGGGGTGCCGATGCGAGGGTGACGTTGGGGAAGTCGGTTGCAGCGAAGGTCGACACGGTGGTTTGGAAGCGACCCGAGGTGACGACGACTTCTTCGTTCTGGGTCTCGATGGTCACCTTGCCGTCCGGGGTAGAGCGCACGATGTCGCTCAAGAGTTTCGCGCTGGCCACGACGACGCCATCACCTTGTCCACCAACGGTGAGCACGAACTGCACCGAGAGATCGTTGTCCGTGCAGGTGATCGTGAGTTCGTCGCCGGTGAGCGACAGACGGACACCAGAGAGTGCCGGCATGGCGTTGTTGCGCGTGGACGCCACACGAGCACATGCGCCGAGGGCCTCCGCCAGGACTTCTCGCTCAACTCGGAACTTCATGAGAACCACTTCCTTGGTTGTTCATTGTTATTTGTGGATGGATAAAGAAATATCTAGTAACGGTAATAAGTGCTGTGGATTGTGGGTAAGTCACTCGATCCCTTGACACATCGGGGAATGCGCACTCACAAGGCAACGAATGATCGCCACATCTTGCACAGATGTAGTTTTTGTCGCTGGGTGTAACTCGGAGTTATCCACCTGTTGCGCACGGCCCGTCCACATCGTTGTCCACTCCCTACGACGTCTTGAACTTCTGGACGAGTTCGGTGACTTGATCGAAGACCTGCTTGCGTTCCTTCATCATGCGCTGCGTCTTGTCGACGGCATGGATGACGGTGGTGTGGTCGCGACCACCGAACAGGCGAGCGATGGCCGGGTAACTCAAGTCGGTGAGTTCACGGAACACGTACATCGCGGTTGGCGGGCTGCGACGAGGGGGCGCTGGCGGCTCTTGCCACGCAATGCCTCGACGTCGAAGCCGAGGTGCTCGGCGATCTCGGCCAACAACTGCTCGTCCGTGCGGGGCTTAGGTGCCGACCGCGACAAGAGATCCGTGAGGAGTTGCTCGGCGAGGGCGACATCCACCTGGGTCTTGTTCAGGCTGGCGTATGCCGCGACGCGGATGAGTGCGCCCTCGAGCTCACGGATATTTGTTGTGACCTTGCTCGCGATGAACTCGAGCACGTCGTGCGACACCGAGGTTCGCTCACGCTCGGCCTTGTTGCGCAAGATGGCGAGGCGGGTCTCCATGTCTGGGGGCTGAATGTCGGTGATGAGACCCCAACGGAAGCGACCGCGGAGACGGTCCTCGAGGGTGGGGATTGCATCCGGCATCCGGTCAGAGGAGATCACGATCTGTTTGTTCGCCGTGGAGCGAGTTGAAGGTGTGGAAGAACTCCTCCTGGAGACCTTCTTTGCCTTCCATGAACTGGATGTCGTCGATGAGGAGGACGTCGACCTCGCGGTAGCGGCG
>RFNE01000034.1 GCA_009927375.1 Actinomycetota bacterium
TCTGGTCGTTGTTACGAACTGAATTGACTCTCGGAGAGACCGCATACATCTCTACCTCGGGTTCGCGGCGCGTACTTGTGACCCATGCCGGCAATCCCGCATCCAGGTCGAGCCACTCCTCCGTCTCGTCAGCGTCCAGCAGCAGAGGCATCCTGTGGTGAATCGTCGCCAACTTGCCCTGCGCTTGCGTCGTCACCATCGCGACCGTCTGCACCACTACATCCTCTCGATGTGGATCACGCCACGTCGACCACAGTGATGCTGCTGCCAGCATTCCCCGACGATCAAGGGCTCCTCCGCGTATTGGCCGAACGAGGTATGGCTGCTTCGGTCCACTCTGTGCAAGCGTCACGGTGTCCCACTCGTAATAGCCGTCCAGTGGCATCACCGAGCGATGTCGAGCGACGAGATGCCGGAAGCTCGGCTTTTCCGTCAACGTCTCCGCACGAGCATTGATCGCATTTGCTGCTCGCTTCTGATCCTTCGCCCAAAATGGAACCAAGCCCCACGACATCGTCTCGACCACACGTTGAGTTTCGTCATGACGAATCGCGTAGACGAGGGTTGTTGGCGGGACGTTAAAGGAACGCTCCAAACCGTCGATGCCCGTGGCATCGAACGCTTGGACGACTTCATCCAGGCTTGAAATTCGTAAGAAACGACCACACATCGCTAATGGACGAGGCCGCCGGGCACCGCAAAGAGCCACACAACGATCGGCGCGACCACAAGCGACGGAATCAGACTACCCAGACGGATCTTGGTCAGCTGTAACAGATTGAGACCAATGGCGAGAACCGCGAATCCCCCAGTCGCGAACATCTCCGTCTGCATACGTTCCGTGAGCAGCGCATCAATCGTCGTTCCACCAAGCGTGAGGAGTCCCTGAACGACGAACACCGACAAGCGCTGAAGGCCGCACCAATCCCGTGGGCAGCGGTGAGGATCATCGACATGAACCCGTCCAACGTGCCCTTGATGATGTACAGCTGCGGAGTCTTTCCGCTGGCATCCTCGAGGGCTCCGAGAATCGTGAGCGGACCGACGCAAAACAACAACGACGCGGTCACAAATCCGCGCACGAATGATGACTCATCGGCTCCCGAGGCGAATCGACGCTGAAGCGACGCCCCGATTCGCTCGAGACCGTCCTCGATGCGAAGAAGCTCACCAGCAATTCCGCCAATGACGAGCGCCACGAGCGGTATGACCATGTTGTGGTTTTCAGTACGTCGGATAGCCCGAGCCCGATCGTCACCAGTCCGATGGTCTGTACGACAAGTTCCTTGACGCGTACAGGAATCTTCTTGCCGAAGAAAACACCACAGCCACCGCCGATAACGACGGTGGCTGTGTTAATCAGTGTTCCGAGGCCCCGCATCACTGTCAGGGCTCGAGAAAACTTACGACTGGTCTGGCATCTTCAACAAGATCCACGTGTTCGCCGCGGTCTTGATGAGAATTCCCTGCTGGTAGGTACCGGAATCGAAACTTGCTGCACCCGGTGCGGAGATTCCGTTCACCGTGACGCCAGCGGCGCCAG
>RFNE01000237.1 GCA_009927375.1 Actinomycetota bacterium
CCTTCAGTGCGCGCACGACTCGCTGGACGTCGATTGCGGCGGCGATGTCGGCCAGCCACTGTGACTGCTCGGATTCGATCTTCGACTTGAGAGCGGCCTTCAGTTCCGCTGCCAGGACTCGAGTCGACTCATCGCGAACCACCATGGGGTCATCGGAACCAACGACAACCGATCGAAGATCGCGAAGATCGAGCGTCTCGAGATCGGCCTTTGCCGCCTCAGCTTTGTCCAACCATTCGGCAACGCGAAGCTTCGGGAGAAGGTCCTGCGCGAGGGTCACGACGCCGTCAGCAGGGATCAGTGGCTTGCCGTCCTTCTTCAATTGATCGTTCTGTGCCTTCACGGCGTCGCGAACAGCCTTCAGACCACCTGTGAGAGCTCGCTCTGCGACTGCCTGATGCTCGGCGGGGAGTGCGTCGATGATGGCCGCGCGATGGACGCGCTTGGCCTTCAAACGCTTCGCCGCGGGACGCTTCGGAAGTTCGGGCGGATTGACGAAGTTCCGACGCTGCGGACGCTCTCCACGGGGACCGTCACCCTTCGGGCCACGCTTTGGACCCTTGTCTTTGCGCGGACCCTTCTCGCGACGCGCGAGTTTCTGCGTGACTGGTTCGAACTCACGCCCGCTACCCAGAATCTCGAGAGTGTCGAATTTCTGATTCTTTTCGCGACCAGCGACGACCGAAAGTACTTCGATGCCGTCAATGTCGACTTCGGCCTCAACTTTGAAGACGCGGCCAACACGGAGGTCGCCGCCCAGAATCTCCTCGCGAACGACGCCCTTCGGTGACTTCGCACCTGCGGCACGCCACGTCCAAGTCCCGTCGTTGCGATTACTCGTGAGTTCGATGTCGAGGCGGCGAGACATGGGGCTTCACGGTACTGGCAGGACACGGCGTATCCCACCACGAACTACGGTTGTGTCGTGCCGTTGTATGCCCTCGGAGACCTTGTACCGCACGTCGATCCGACCGCCTTCGTCCATCCGGACGCGGTGGTCATCGGAGACGTCCGCATTGGACCACAGTCGACGATTTGGCCCGGGGCAGTGCTGCGCGGCGACGACGGACACATCGTGATTGGTGCGCGCACGAGTATCCAGGACAACACGGTCGTCCACACGACACCGCAGCAGCCCACGATCGTTGGCGACGATTGCGTCATCGGCCATATCGCGCACCTGGAGGCATGCACCATCCACGACGGCGCACAGGTCTCATCGGGTGCGGTGGTGCTTCACCGAGCCGTCGTGCACTCTGGGGCGATCGTGGCGGCCAATGCCGTCGTCCTGAACGACACCGTCGTGCCTGCAGGTGCGCTCGCGGTCGGAGCCCCGGCAACGATCAAAGAAGGTCGGGCTCGACGCGAAGAGATTGCTTACGGTGCAGCGGTGTACGTGGAGAAGGGCAAGCGTTTCTCTGCGGAGATGCGTCGCATCGACTGAACCACTTTCGTCATGACGAAAGGCCCAACAGTTCAAGAATCGGCGTGACGTCGAGCGAGGACACCTGGGGGAGATAACGCGCCACGGCGTCTCGTCGGAATTCGTCACTCAATGGTGCTTGGAAAAACTTTGAGCCTTCGCGGACGACGTAGTTCAAGATGAAGAACTGATAAGCGAGTGGCAAGAAGCGCACTTCTGCAGCCGAAAGCGGGAAGACCTCGTGATAGGCGCGGAGAAATCGGGTGAATCGCTCCTCGAGAAGCGTGTGCGGGGAGTAGGTGAACACCGTTCGATCACCTGTGGCCGATGAGACGCGGCTCAGGAAGTAGAAGTCCAGCATGCGGGTATCGATGCGAAACCAGTCATAGTCCCATCTCGTGTTCAAGTGGAACTGCTCACCCGAACGCGTCACAGAGAAATTCCCAAGGTTCCAGTCGACGAGGATCGGGATCTTTCGCCACTCGTCAAAATGAATCCTCTCCAAAGCGACCAAAAAATCGTGGGTGTACATCCTCAAGTTGGAGATCTGCTCAATCGTTAACGCAAAATGCACGTGGGCGTCGTCGGAATCGAGAATGTCGAGGAGATGGATTGCGTCGCCCTTGACCGAATTCGACGTCGCGGGGAGCTGTGGTGCGACATCAGAGCAAGCAAGATGAAATGCAGCGATCTCGCGCCCAAGTTGTTCAACGTCGTCGTTCGACACGATTCGTGGAAGTTGCGTTCCGCTCTGGACGTCCGAGTAGAACGCGACCCAGCACTGGCCGTCGTACCAGGTGAAGGGGCGACCATCGACGCTCATCACCTCCGCGAGAAACGAAGCCCACCGTGTCCCTTGGAGAAGCGATCGCGTGCGATGCAATCGATCGTGATCCTCGGCGAAGAGGAAGTAGGAGCCGTACGAGGAAACCTTTGCAATGGTGGTGCTGCGGTCATCGAGAAGAAGGCGAAAGACACGATTCGTTGAGACGTGTGCGCTCGTTTCGGTGACGGATTGAATTGCCCGCGACTTGTCGAAATCGGACCATGCGCGACGAACGATGTCCACGACGTCGAGGACATCTCGGGAGGACGGAGCGACCCCCATTACGGACGCTCAGCTGATCTAGAAAGTCGCCGGGCTTCGGACACCAATCGGAGCAATGAGCCGAAAACCTGCCGCATGTCGCTCTTCTTCGGATTCCCCACCCCAAAAACCGTACTCATGGTTTTCCCGCGCAAAGGAGCGACACGTGTCTAGAACTGCACATTGCAAACACACCGATCGAGCCATCGACTCGCGCCGTTCTCTCGCCTGAGGGCGCTCTGCGACAGGAGGGAAGAAGATCTCCGTCAGACCGCGGCATTCTGCGGCGTTCATCCACTCGTCGTCCGTCTGCATACGACGCGCGAAGTACTCCACGGCCATCGGGCCTGCCCCTTTCGTCTGACCGGTTGAGACTAGACGGGGTCTAATCGGTCAGTCAATTAGCAAAGTGCCTCGCGAATGCCCTCTGCGAAGCGAGCCACATCGGCGGGGGAGGTGTCCCACGCCGTCATCCAGCGCACCTGGGAGGCTGCAACGTCCCAATCCCAGAAGAACGACCAGTCCTGCAGCTGGGTCTTTGCGGGGTCTTCGAGCCGCGGAAAGATGCTGTTCACCTGCGGTGGCGATGCGAGGCGCAAACTTTCAATGTCGGAGACGGCGTCGTGCAGCGTTCGTGCGGCGTCATTCGCGCGACGACCGAGGTCGATGAAGAGGTTGTTGTCGAGGAGGGCTTCGTATTGAGCCGCGATGAAGCGCATCTTGGAGTGAAGTTGCGTCGTTTGCTTCCGCACGTACTTCGATCTCACTGCCAATTCCGGCCGACCGAAAATCACAGCCTCACCGAAGACAGCACCGCACTTCGTTCCACCGAACGTGAGAACGTCGACGCCGGCATCGAACGTCATCGCACGCAATCCCGTCGATGAACCACCGAGTGCGGCCGCCGCGTTGGCGATGCGCGCGCCGTCCATGTGAACGAGGAGTCCCATCTCGTGTGCGAGATCGCACAAGGTGCGAATTTCGTCAGTCGAATACAGCGTTCCCATCTCGGTCGCTTGAGTGATCGTCAGGACTGCTGGTTGGACGTGATGCTCACTGCCGAGCAGTGTGCGACGGAGGAGAGGCCGCGCGGTGTCACCTTGCCGTCGACGGTTTCAACTTCGAGCAGTTTCGTTCCGATGATTCGCTCCGCGGCACCGGTTTCGTCATAGGTGACGTGCGCGACGCGACTACACACGACGGCTTCCGCCGGACGAAGCAAGCAGCCCAGCGCGAAGACGTTTGCACCTGTGCCTCCGTAGGCGAACTGGGTGACGACGTCGCGGTCGAAGAGCCTGCAGAAGGTTCCTGCGCCCGTTTCGTCCAAGGATCATTGCCATAGGCGAGCGCGTGACCGGAATTCGCCTCGAGCAGGGCAGCGAGGACCTCAGGAGCAGCCCCAGCTGCATTGTCACTGGCGAACCAGCGTTCAGGAGCAACGGAGCGAAGGGGCACGCTTCAGTATGGACATCAATCCACCACAACGACTCGCAGGTGACCTACCTTTTCGTCATGACGAAACAGAACAACGACACCTCGCGGGGAAAGTGCATGTGGTGCCGACAGCCCATGCCGCCGGGCGCCTCGAGTGGACGCCCCAGGAAGTTCTGTAGCCAGGCCTGCCGGCAATGGGACTGGGTTGCCAGACAGCGAGCCGAAGAACTGAAACTGAGTGAAGATGAGCTCGTCATTCAACGTGCTGAACTCGACCGCCTCAGAGACCAGATCTTCGTCTTGAAATGCGCGATCGACGACGTCGAAGGTGATCTCGACCCGCAGGGAGACCCGACGACGAGGGACTTCAAAGCGGCGTTGCGTTGGATCCTGGACGCCGCCCGTCCGTTGGTTAGTGCCGATAATGATAGTTATGTAAAGTTCGGCAAGCCCAAGAAATAAGCCATAAGAGCCTCGGCGCAGACGGACTACCCTCGCACCATGACCTCGACGGATGAACAATCCACCGCAGCCCAAGGTCCGAGTTCGCCTCTGGACGGCGTCAACGACCTCATCAGGAGTCTCGGTCTCGACAACCCGTTGGCGACCGGTGCCAAGGCTGTCGACCAAGCTCGGCGTTCGGTCGATGCCCTGATCGCCAGCATGGAACTCTTTGTCCAGTCGATGGACAACATCAATCAGGTGGCCTCTCGTGTGAACCGGCTGTTGGACGATATTGAAGGGCCGCTCCGCCAGACCATCCCGCACGTCTCAGGGGCTCTCAGCGCCCTCCAGAGGCTTTCAGAGGCGACCTCAGGCCTCAATGACCTCGCACGCCGTCTCGGACCCCTTGGGGCGCTTTTCCCCCAGCAGAAGCCCTCTCAGGACTCCTAAAGCCCGACTACCCCGCGTTGCTGGCTCACGGCAACCGTTTCTGGCATGACGAGCTGGATCTGGGCGTCCACTTGATCCTTCACGCCGGAGAGCGGAAGCACATTCAAGACGCCTTGACCATTGCGCAAGACGTCCACCAATTGATCCCCCTGGCACAGGACGACGGACTGGCCGCTGATCACGATGTGCGCCGCGACGATGTCGGTGTCCACGTGATTGCGCAGATACGCGAATACTTCCCGCACGGATTCCAGACGAATGCCTGCGTCAGCAAATTCTTGATCACCCTGAGTTCGAGCAAGTCGCGATAGCTGTAAATGCGACGAGATCCGCTCCCCGATGCGTCAGCTGCCGTCGGACGAATGAGGTCGGTGCGAGCCCAGTAGTCGAGCTGTCGATAGCTGATTCCGACGATCTTTGCAGCCTGGGTTCCACTGAAGCCGAGCACCATACGGCTCAGGCTACGGGCAAATTTGGCTCTCGCCTATCCCTCGAAATCCTCTGGACTGATGCTGTTGATGAACTCACGAAAGTCATCCAGGATCTCTTCCTCGGACTCCGCGGAGGACGCCACCGGACTCCGTGAGACCTCCTTCAGGAGGTCTTCAGACGCATAGATCGGGGTATCCGTGCGATCGCCACCGCCACGGCATCGCTCGGCCTCGAGGAGATCACGATCTCCGACCCTGCGAACGAAAAATGCAGCTCTGCGTAATACGTGTGATCGCGAACCTCGGTGATCACGATCTTGGAGAATTCTGCACCCAGACCTCTCACGACATTGACCAGCAGATCGTGCGTGAGCGGACGCTCAGGGACGATCCCCTCCGTCGCATAGTGAATTGCCGAGGCCTCCGGCGCACCGATGTAGATCGGCAATACTCGCTCCCCCTCGCCGACTTCCTGCAGCATCATGATGGGCGACTGCGACGGGACTTCAAGGCGTACTCCCTGCAGTTCGATCTGGACGAGCATGCGCCCACATTACTCAGCCCGACTGTTCAGCGCCCGTCGGAGTATGGACGTGAAAGCACGTCGATAAAACTGCCACGCAAGCGTTCGCCGAGGTCCACGAGTTCGTCCAACATTTCGAGAGCCTGCTCCCTGGCACCGGGGTTCCGCTGCTGCAGATACGGCACGATGCGCTGCTCGAAGAGTGCCATCTCCCGCTCCGCCGAGACCTTCCAGGCCTTCAGGTGACGGACGTCGATACCAAGGGCGATGAATGCAGCACATGCATCGATGACCTCGCGGTCAAGCTGCGAGAACATCTCCAAGTCTCCGACCAACCTCGGCGTCACCAAGCCTGACTTGACGATCTCTCGCAGCGTCGCTTCGTCGACGCTCGATTCTGCGAGCAGTTCCGCCCGGTTCATCGACGTGGTGTCATCCTTCTTCGGTCTCCCCTTGCGCTTTGCCGTCGCTGCGCCGACCGACCTGGCGGCTGGATGAGCGGCTGGATTTCGCACACCAGGACTCGTCTCGTCGTATGGTCGAACCATTCCATCGGACGTGTCGCTGTCGAGACGCGTGCGAATCACCTTCAGAGGAAGGTAGTTCTCGCGTTGCTCGCGAAGGATGAATCGAAGGCGATCGACTTCTGCTTGGCTGAACTTCCGATAACCCGACGGCGTGCGCTCCGGCTCGATCAGTCCCTGGCTCTCAAGGAAGCGAATCTTGGAAATCGTGACGTCGGGAAACTCCTCAAGCAGGAGTCCGAGCACCTCGCCGATCGAAAAGTAGTTCTTGGTCGTCACGTCGCGCTTTCGAAGAACACCATTCGATAGCGACCGATTTGCACCTCGTCGCCATGAGCGAGAACGGCCTCTTCGATCCGCTCCTGATTCACGTACGTTCCGTTCAACGAGCCCAAGTCGCGGAGCACGACATGGTCGCCCGACTGTTCCAGATGGGCATGGCGACGACTCACCGTGACATCGTCGAGACAGATCGTCGAATCGGGATGGCGGCCAATCACTGAGTCGTTTGACGTGAGCGAAAACCGCGCGCCTTCATTCGGGCCGTTGCGCACCACCAACAGAGGCTTCTTCCTCCCCGACTGGTCGAGGGAAACCGAGATGTTGTCTTCCAAACCAGGCGCGTCCTGTAGGGCGTCCACCTTGGAGATCGTCACGGTCCGCATGTCGGGGCCGTCGAGAATGCTCCCGCACGAGGAGCAAAACGACGATTGCGGCGGATTCCGGTGTCCGCACCCGTTGCAAAAGACGTACGACATAGCGCCTACGGTAGCCCTCGCTTCAGCCGTCCAGAGACGAGCCCTGCGCGAATCTTTGGCACATAGAGCACGCCGGTCACGTAACTCAAAGCGAGACCTGGGACCACACACAGCCAACCGATGATTCCCGCAATCTGGGAAGTTGGATGGTCCCCCGCGGCGAGGATCAGGAGTGGAATCCCCACCATCAGAAGGAAGGTATACCGCTTCCCCAGCGTCGTCACGGGGAAGCGCTCCATCCCAAACGCCGTGGCGATCGCCATCGCCCCACCGACCAGCAGCTCGCGAGCCAAGACCGACATCGCCAGCCATCCCGGCAGCGCTCCGTCAATGAGGGCTGCACCTGTGCCCACCAGAAAGAGCAATCGATCAACGACGGGATCGAACACCGAACCGAAATCGCTCCGTTGATTGAACCGACGCGCGACGTATCCGTCGACCCAATCGGAGATTCCGAGAAATCCGAGCAACAATGCCGCAAGTGGTCGGTCATCGAACACGAAGAGCAACCAGAGATAGAGCGGCAGACAAGCCAATCGAAGTGCGGTGAGAACATTCGGGACAGTCAACACCGATTTCCGTCCGTCGCCACGACAACTAGTGTGGCATCGTGGCGAGCGTCTTCACAAAGATCATCGACGGAGATCTCCCGGGAACCTTCGTTCATCGCGACGAGCTAGCCGTTGCGATCATGACGATCAATCCGATCAACACCGGTCATGCCCTCGTCATCCCTCGGGTCGAATTGACCGATGGACCGACCTCCC
>RFNE01000033.1 GCA_009927375.1 Actinomycetota bacterium
CCTTCGGTCGCGAGCGTGGGGTGGAGGTGCGGTTCATCGAATTCATGCCGCTCGACGCGCAAGCCACGTGGGACCTCTCCCAGGTGGTCGGGCAGGACGAGATCGTCGCCAAGATCGCCGAGGTGTATCCGCTCGAGCAGGTTCCCGCGCGCGGAGCCGCACCGGCTGATCGCTGGCGGTACCTCGACGGCAAGGGCACGATCGGTGTGATCCCGTCGGTCACGAAGCCGTTCTGCGGAGACTGCGATCGCGTGCGCATCACCGCAGACGGTCAATTCCGCACGTGTCTCTTCGCCACCACCGAGTTCGACTTGCGTGCGCTGCTGCGCAATGGCGCGACCGATGATGAGCTCGCCGCCGAGATTCGTCGCGCGGTCGGCACGAAGTGGGCGGGACACAACATCGGCAACGTCGCCTTCGTGCGTCCGCGCCGCACGATGAGCCAGATCGGCGGATGACGATGAGCGACCTCGAGTTCTCCCACCTCGACCCACTCGGTCGAGCGCGCATGGTGGACGTGACGCCCAAGGAACCGACGCATCGTCGCGCAATTGCGCGCTGCAAGGTGTTCATGAAGCCTGAGACCACCCGCGCCATCACCAACCGTGAGGTGAAGAAGGGCGACGTGCTCGCCGTGGCTCGCATCGCCGGCATCCAGGCCGCCAAGCGAACGAGCGACATGATTCCGCTCTGCCATCCGCTTCTCGTCGGAGCCGTGCACATCAATTTCGAGATCGGCGACGACCACATCGCGATCGAGTCGCAGGTCGACACCGTGGAGCGCACGGGCGTCGAGATGGAGGCCCTGCACGCCTGCGCCGTGGCGGCCCTGACCATCTATGACATGTGCAAGAGCGCCGACCGGGCCATGGTCATCGGAGAGCTCGCCCTGTGGGAAAAGTCGGGCGGGCGCCAGGGCCACTACCTGCGGGACGAGTCCTAGGGGCCGCCTGCCAGAGCCCCATTTTGCGGGCTTTGGGGGTCGTGGGCGAGGGACAAAGCGTCGTTTTTGTAGCAATTTCGTAATACACTCAGTTCACCCATGAGCAAGCTGATCTTGATCATCGTTGGTGCCGCCTGGATGGCCGTACTGCTTCCGCCGCTCGTTCGCGCCAAGTTGAACGGTTCGCCGGCGAACTCAGTGACCCAGTTCCGCCGTCAGCTCAATTCGCTCGAGAACGCCGGTGGCATGCCCCGCAACCTCGTTCGACCCCTCGCGCCATCGGGTCAGCGTCGCGTCCAGCAGACCCGGATGCCCCGCGGTGGCGGTCTGACCGGTGCCCTGGTACGTCCGGAGGGGACCCGTGCCCATCGCGCCCCGATGTACCGCTCGGCGGCCGAGATGCAGCGTCAGCGCCGTCAGAACATCGTCGTCGGCAACTTTGGGATCGTCGTCGTGTCGCTCTTCCTCGCTGCCACGACCGGTGGTAATTCGTTCTTCCTGTACACGTTCACGGTGAGCCTGCTCGTGCTCATCGGCTATTGCTACGTGCTCGTCCAAATGCGGGTGAAGCGCGACAACGAGCGTTATCTCAGCCAGTTCCGCCGTCGCTAGGAAGTTCCTCCCCGAGCCCCGATAGGGTTTGGACTCGCATACGGGGCTGTAGCTCAGTTGGCAGAGCGGTACGTTCGCAATGTACAGGCCAGGGGTTCAATTCCCCTCAGCTCCACGG
>RFNE01000106.1 GCA_009927375.1 Actinomycetota bacterium
CGCCAGAGACGACGACTACGACTTCGTCAACGACGACGGTCGCGCAGGGCTAGTTGCCCGCAACCTTCTTGCGGATCTCGACGATCTTGTCGCCTGAGTGATTGGCGTCTTCGCCCTTTTCCTCGAGCAGTGCGTTGCGATCCTTGGCGGCCTCTCGTTCGGCGAGCGCAGTGTCGACACGCGCAATCGCGGCCTCGACGCCGTGTTCGTTGATGTAGGTCGCCCAGTCGACGAGCGCCTCGACCATCTCCGACTCAGGAACGACGGCGACGTTGCGACCCTTCACGAAGAGGTGACCCGCTTGTTGCCCGCAGCGATGCCGAGGTCGGCCTCGCGGGCCTCGCCCGGTCCGTTCACGACACAACCCATGACCGCGATCTGCAACGGAATCTTCTTGTCGGCGAAGGCTTGTTGAGCACGGTTGGCGACTTCGATCACGTCGATCTCCGCACGTCCACAGCTCGGACAGGCGATCAGGTCGACGTTCTTTCGCTCGCGCAGACCGAGTGACTCGAGGAGCTGACGACCAGCGCGCGCTTCCTCGACAGGGTCGGCGGTGAGGCTGTAGCGAATCGTGTCACCGATGCCCTCCATCAAGAGCGTTGCGATCCCTGCCGTCGCCTTGATGAGACCACCAGGGAGCGGACCCGCCTCGGTCACGCCGAGGTGGAGCGGATAGTCGGTGACTTCGCTCAACTGTCGATACGCCTCGATCATCAGTGGCACGTTGGAGGCCTTGACGGAGATCTTGATGAGATCGAAGTCGACTTCCTGGAAGTACGCGATCTCCTGCAATGCGGATTCGACCATTGCCTCTGCGGTGAGACCGTTGTGCTTCTCATACAGCGCAGGATCGAGTGAGCCGCCATTCACGCCAATGCGGATCGGCACGTTTCGATCACGAGCCTCGCTCGCCACAGCCTTGATGTGCTCCGGTCGACGAATGTTCCCGGGATTCAACCGCAGTCCGTGAACTCCGGCCTCGAGTGCGGCGAGTGCCATCTTGTACTGGTGATGGATGTCGGCGACGATCGGCACGGGCGATCGCGGAACGATCTGGGCGAGACCCTCGGCGGCTTCGGCCTCGTTGCAGGTGCAGCGCACGATGTCGCAACCGGCAGCGGCAAGCGCATAGATCTGCTGCAGGTGCCCTCGACGTCGGCGGTCTTGGTGATCGTCATCGACTGCACCGTGATTGGCGCGTCACCACCAACTGCGACCTTGCCGAGGTGGATCTGGCGCGTTGCGCGACGTGGGTACGTTGCCATCGCCTTCAAGTGTGCCACCCCTAGAGGGGCTTCACGATGTCCAGGTATGAGCCCGTGAGGAAGAGCATCGCCATGAGCACGGTGACCGCGACCGCCACGGGAACCATCTTCGACGCGTCCGCGTGATACGTCTTGCCTCGGCGCGAACGGATGCGTTCGTACGTCGCGATCGCGACGTGACCACCATCGAAGGGCAAGAGCGGGAACATGTTGAACACGCCGAAAAAGACGTTGACGAACGCGAGCATCATCAAGATGCCCTTCAACCCTTCGCTCTCGCCGACGTCGCCACCGAACTGCGTCGCACCGATCACCGTCGTGGGTCGAGT
>RFNE01000292.1 GCA_009927375.1 Actinomycetota bacterium
TCGAGCACGTCGAGGGTCGACTCGAGGATGGCGTGTCGCTCGGCGACCGTGGCTGGAGGCACGATTCCCAGTGCGAGTCGCTCGCGTGCCGTCGCACTCGTCGGCCCACCGCCCGCACCGAGTCCGAGAAACAGTCGCCCTCCGGAGACGAGTTGCACGGTTGCTGCTGCGTTGGCGAGTACTCCGGGTGCCGATTGCCGACGTTGACGACGAGTGGCCCCAAGCCGATCGTCGATGTCGCGGCAGCGAGTGCGCCGAGCAAGCTGAAGCACTCGGGCATGTCGGGTGCTCGCATCACCGAGCCTTGGAGGTGGTCCATCGTCCACAACGTCGAGAATCCGACATCCTCTGCGGCGAGGGCGACCTCGCGGATCGTCGGCCAACTCGCGACACCGGGGTTGATTTGGAGATCGAATTTCACCGAGGTGAGTGTGTCACGCAATTGGGCATCTCCACTAGTTTGTGGGCGTGCGCGACTACACCGTCGGTGGGCCCGAAGCGATGCTCGCCCAGGAGCGCGGGCTGGTTGAGGCGGACTGGTTCAAGCCGGTCGTCGATCGCGAGACGATGAAGCGTCTGATGGCGCGAAGCAACGCGACTGCCGCGCGCGACACGGTTCTGTGGCTTGTCTTGCTGGTGGTCTCCGGGATCGTCGCCTATCGCAGTTGGGGGTCATGGTTGGCCGTGCCCGCCTTCGCCGTGTACGGGGTGTTCTACGGTTCGGCGAGTGACGCTCGATGGCACGAATGTGGCCATCGCACGGCATTCCGATCACGGCTCATCAATGACGTCGTGTATCACATAGCTGCTTTCATGGACTTTCGCGAACCGGTGAGTTGGCGCTGGAGCCACGCGCGTCACCACAGCGACACGATCGTCGTCGGTCGCGACCCAGAGATTGCGTTCAAGCGCGGCGCGCCACTTCGTCACGTGATTCTCGAACTCTTCGCGATTCGCACGGTGATTGCAGAGTCGAAGAAGCTCGTCCTCAATGCGGTCGGTCGACCGACGAAAGAGCAAGCCGACTTTCAGCCGGCGGAAGATCTTCGCGCGAGCGCCTGGTGGTCGCGGTTGTATCTCGCGGTGTTCGCCGGAGTTGGAGTGTGGTGCGTCGCCGTTGGATCGATCTTGCCCGCGATGTTCATCGGACTGCCGACCTTCTATGGGCGGTGGCTGATGGTGGTGTACGGCATCACGCAGCACGCCGGACTTGCAGAGGACGTCCTCGATCACCGACTGAACACACGAACGGTGATGATGAATCGGTTCAATCGGTTCATGTACTTGAACATGAACTACCACCTGGAACATCACATCTTTCCGACCGTGCCGTACCACGCGCTTCCCGAACTGCATCGAGTCGTGGCGAGCCAGCTGCCGACCCCGCATCGCAGCATCTGGCACGCATTGCGCGAGATCCTCCCGACGCTCGTTCGCCAACGCACCGATCAGTCGGCGATGATTCCGCGGTCCGTGTCGTGACGGAAATGGCAGGACGGGTCTTGGCGCCGACCAGGTCGAGCGCGGTGACGTCGTCGAAGTTCGGGTCGACGGCTGCCAGCTGGCGATCGTGCGGACGCAGGGGGACGCCTATTTCGCGATCGACGCTTTCTGCACTCACGGCCGGGCGAACCTCGCGGAAGGGTTCGTGGACGGTGACGAGATCGAGTGCCCGAAGCACAACGGCAGGTTCAACGTGGCGACCGGCGAGGCGGTCGCGCACCCCGCCAAAGTGTCGGTTCGCACCCACCCCTGCCAGGTTCGTGACGGACGGGTCGAGGTCCAGTTGTAGGACTCTCCAGCGGCTGAGGCCCAGCCAGCCAGGACGGGGAACCGTGTTATTCTCGGGGCGCGCGATTAGGCGTGCAACTCACAGGGCATCTGCGGAACGCAGAAGGGGAGAGATACATGAAGGTACGGAACATCAAGGGCATCGCCCTTGCTGCCGTTGCGGCGTTGACGCTCGCAGCGTGTGGCGGAAGCGATGACGCAGCAACGGACACGACGGCGGCTGCTGAAGCCGGCGCCGACTACAGCAACCTGAAGGTCGCTGTCGTCTACATCGGCGTCCCAGACGACAAGGGCTGGACCTACCAGCACGAGCAGGGCATCATGCAGCTCGAGAGCGAACTGGGCATCGAAGTCAAGCGCGTCGAGAACGTCCCTGAGGGCGACGAGGCCGAGGCCGTGATGGAAGAGCTCGCCGCTGGCGGCTACAACCTCATCTTCGCAACGTCGTTCGGTTACGGAGCCCCAATGGCCCGTGTCGCTGCCAAGCACCCAGAGGGTTGCTTCCAGTGGGCGACCGGTGCGAAGTTCCTCCTCACCGCTGACGCAGGTGGCGAGTTCGCAACCTTCGACGACGTGCCCGCCAACCTCGGCACCTACTTCGGTGCTGCGGAAGAAGCTCGCTACCTCTCGGGTATCGCAGCAGGCAAGGCGAGCGCGTCCGGCAAGATCGGCTACGTCGCAGCATTCCCGATCCCGGAAGTGATCCGCGGAATCAACGCCTTCACCCTCGGTGCGCAGTCGGTCAACCCGAATGCAACCGTCCAGGTGTCGTGGACCAAGACCTGGTTCGACCCGACGCTGGAGAAGGAAGCTGCAGAGTCTCTGCTTGACGCAGGCGTCGACGTGCTCGCACAGCACCAGGACACCACCGCAGCCGGTCTCGCGGCCGATGCTCGTGGCGCCAAGTGGGTCGGTTACAACAGTGACGTCTCGGAGGCAGCACCGAATGCATGGTTGACCGCCCCGACATGGAACTGGGGTCCGTTCTACGTGCAGACCGCCAAGGCAGTCGCCGGTGGCACCTGCCCGAATGAGGAGTACTACGGCTCGATGGCGACCGGCATGGTCACCCTCGGCTCGTTCGGTTCCTCGGTCGATGCAGACACCCAGGCCATGATCAACGAGAAGGCAGCGGCCATCATCGATGGATCGTTCGCTCCGTTCGAAGGCCCGGTCACGGACCAGGACGGCAAGGAAGTAGTGGCAGCTGGTGCACGTCCAGAACTTCTGGACCTGCTTGGCATGAGCTACTTCGTCAAGGGAGTCATCGGTTCTCCTAAGGGCTGATCCCGAACATGACTCACGCCTCTCACGAGGTAGCGCAGGGGCCACATCACCACGGTGGTGTGGCCCCTAGTGCGCTCTCGGCGCATCACATCGTCAAGCGATTCCCTGGAGTCCTCGCCAACGACGACGTGAGCTTTGACGTGCGCGCGGGCGAGGTGCACACCTTGCTCGGCGAGAACGGCGCAGGCAAGAGCACGTTGGCCGCGGTTCTGTGCGGCTTGTATCAACCGGACTCCGGACATCTCATGCGCAACGGCAAGCCGTTGCACCTTCCGTCACCACGAGCGGGCCTGCACCACGGGATCGCGATGGTGCACCAAC
>RFNE01000031.1 GCA_009927375.1 Actinomycetota bacterium
ACAAGCATCCTTGAACTTGTCCATCAACTTGGCGTTCGAGGCGAACCACTGCGGACGCTCCCAGCCGCGCGCGTCGAAGAACGTCGCGCCGAGTGCTTCCTCGCGGGCGTAGAACGGGCTGCGACGCATGTTGCGCTGCGATGCCCACTGCTCGCGCGGGTGCACGATGCCGTAGGTCTTGTTGAAGTGCTCCGCGCATCGTGCATAGATGTGGTGCTCGGTCTTCTCGTGTGGGTAGAAGCGGCTGATGTCGGACGAGTGCGGGTCACACAGGTGCGGGTAGCCGTACGTCATCCACTCGGCGACGAGCTGGGCGATGCCAGGACCTTCCTTGATCCACACCGCGGCTGCCGACCACAGGTTCTTCACCTCTGGCGTTCGCCGAGCACCGGCATCGCATCCGGCGTGAGCGACAACAGACCGTTGATCGCGTACTTGATCTCTGCGTCACCGAGCATCTCCATCAACTCGATGGCCTGCTCCATCTGCGGGTCGAAGTCGTCCTGTGTGAGCGGCAACTCGGTCGGCGACAGTGCCGACTCTTCGTTCGAGGGGATGTCGTTCGGGTGCATGAAGATCGGACGGTGTGCGTACGAGCCGACTTCCATCGATCCGGCGGTCTGACGCTCGTAACAGAACGTGTCCATGTCGCGGATGATCGGGTAGGCGACCTCGGCGTTGGACTGCTGCAAGATGTCGATCGGGCCGACGTCTGCCATCTGGTGCACGGCTGGCGTGAGCGGGATGTTCGCTCCTGCCATCTCGGCGATGCGTGGGCTCCACACGCCACACGCGATGACGACGTACTCGGCTTCGATGCGACCCTTGTTCGTGACGACGGCCTTGATCGTGCCGTTCTCGGTCTCGAGATCGAGCACCTCGGTGTTGGCGAACACCTTCAAGTGTCCGGCCTTCTGTGCGCTCTCGCGCATCAGCGTTCCGGTCTGCAACGAGTCGACGACGGACACGCTCGGGGTGTAGAAGCCACCGAGGATGATCTTTTCGTTGATGAAGGGAACGAGTTCCTTGACCTGCGCGGGGGTGAGCAGGCGGGCGTCGATGCCCCACGACTTCGCCGACGTCATGCGGCGGTTGAACTCTTCGAGTCGCTCGGGGGTGCGTGCGACTTCGATGCCACCGGAGGTGTTGTTCATGCCGTGGTCGATGTACTGGCGCTGCGAGGCGAGCGTGAGCAGTGCCATCTCCTTGTTGTGGTCGGTCGGGAAGATGAAGTTCGATGCGTGACCCGTCGAGCCACCTGGGTTCGGGAGCGGTCCCTTGTCGATGAGCACCATGTCGGTCCAGCCCAACTTGGAGAGGTGACCGACGAGGCAGTTGCCGACGATGCCGGCGCCGATCACGACGCACTTGGCGCGAGTTGGAAATTCACTCATATTGACCCCCGATTGCTTCGCCCCACCGCGCTCGTGCGACGGGGCACTGATGATTTTGGTAGTATATCAGCGCAATATCAGACGGAAAAAGTGGGGCCGTGATGAGCATGACACTGAGCGAGCGGGCGTACTACGCCATCCGCGACCTCATCGTGCGCATCGAGCTCGCCCCCGGTGACGTGATCCGCGAGGACGTC
>RFNE01000299.1 GCA_009927375.1 Actinomycetota bacterium
CAGCCGCGTGAGCACGAGTGGGACGCCCGTTGGTGGTCGCCGATCTCGAATGCTGAGCACCTGCAGATGCGCGAGTCGGTCGGCATGGTGGACCTCACCGCGTTCAACGAGTTCGACTTCACCGGACCGGGTGCGCTCGGCTTCCTCCAGTACATGTGCGTGAACAACGTGGACGTCAAGGTCGGCGGCTCGGTGTACACACCACTGCTCACCCCGGGTGGCGGCTTCCGCGGCGACCTCACGATCATGCGCCTCGGCGAACAGCACTTCCGCGTCATCACCGGCGCATTCGACGGTGGTCGCGACAAGTACTGGTTCACCCGTCACATGCCGACCGACGGCTCGGTGACCTTCACCGACATGTCGAGTTCGCTCTGCACCATCGGCGTGTGGGGCCCGAACGCGGAAAAGACGATGGCCAAGGCAACGCAGAACATCGATGCCGAGGGCAAGCTCGTCGCCTACGACGTGTCGCAGGCCAACTTCCCGTACGGCTCCGTGCGCGAGGTGTTGATCGACGGCGTGCCGTGCTGGATGTTCCGCATCTCCTACGTCGGTGAGAACGGCTGGGAGGTCTACACCAAGATGGAGCACGGTCTTCGTCTGTGGGACTCGATCGCCGAAGCCGGCAAGGAATTCGGCATCATCCCCGTCGGCATGGGCGTGTACGCCGTCACCGGTCGCATCGAGAAGGGCTACCGACTGATGGGCGCCGAGCTCGAGAGCGAATACAACCCGGTCGAGGCTGGTCTCGCCCGCCCGAAGGTGAAGTCCGCCGACTTCATCGGCAAGGCCGAGTACCTGAAGGCACGCGATGAAAGCCCGCGGCAATCATGTGCACGCTCGAAGTCCTCGACCACACGAGCAAGTCGGGCATCAAGCGCTTCCCGACGGGTGGCAACGAGCCGATCCTCACCAAGGATGGCGAGCGCATCGTGGATGCCAAGGGTCGCGTCTCGCGCGTCACCACCGCCGGCGCAGCACCGTCGCTCGGCAAGTACCTGTTGCTCGCCTACCTCACGCCGGAACACGCCGTCGAGGGCAACGAGCTGCGCGTCATGTACATGAACGAGTTGTTCCCCGTGCGCGTCGCACGCGTCGGCAGCCAGCCGCTGTTCGACCCGACCGACGCCCGCATGAAGAGCTGAACGGTTCGATCATGAACATCTGCGTGTGCGTGAAGCGAGTACCGGCACCCGGTGCACGCATCAACATCACCGACGACGGCCAGGCCGTGGACACCGCGTTCCTCGGCTTCACCGTGAGCCCGCACGAAGAGTGTGCGGTCGAACAGGCCGTGCAGCTCGTCGAGAAGCACGGCGGCGAAGTCACGGTGCTCACGCTCGGACCGGCAGAAGCCGAAGAGCAACTGCGCACCGCACTGTCCGTCGGCGCCACCAAGGCCGTGCTCGTGCCGATCACCGAAGGCGATTGGGACCCGCAGCGCACCGCAGACGCCATCGCCTCGGTCATCGGCGAGATCGAATCGGCGAGCCAGCCCTTCGATCTCGTGTTGTTCGGCAACGAGTCCGCAGACTCGTGTGGCTACCAAGTCGGCATCCGCGCGGCGTTGAAGCTCGGTCGCCCGATCGTCAACGGCGCCAAGGGTCTCGACGTCGAGGGCACGACCGCGATCGTGCGACGTGAATCCGACGCAGGTCAGGACATCTACAAGCTGCCGATGCCCGCAGCGGTCGGCGTGAAGGAAGGCATCAACCTCCCCCGCTATCCGACGATGAAGGGTCGCCTCGCCTCGAAGAAGGTCGAAGTGCAGCGCAAGGAGTCGAGCGCGAACGCTGGCGGTCTCAAGATGGTCACGCTGCAACGACCACCGGAGCGCGTGAGCAACACCCAGATCCTCGGCACCGGACCCGAGGCCGCGGCAGCAGTCGTGGATCTCCTCGAAGAATTGGGAGTGTTCAAGTGAGCGTGCTCGCCGTCATCGAACACGACCGCGGCACGATCACGAGCGCATCGCTCGGAGTGCTCACCGCCGGTCGTTCACTCGCCAAACAGATGGGCACTCAACTTGAGGCCGTCACCATCGGCGCGAATGCCGATGCGCTGAGTGCCGTCGCCGCAGCACACGGTGCGACCGTCACGCACCAGGCTCATCACGCTGCTCTCGTCGACTTCGGTCCCGAAGCATGGGGTGAGAGCCTCGCGCAGGTGATTCGCGCGACGAACCCGCAAGTCGTCATCGGCACCGGCACCGAACGCGGACACGAAATCATCGCGCAGGCCGCCGCACGACTCGACCTTCCCGCTGCGATGAACTGCACGGAATTCGACGAATCGTTCACCGGTGCGGGCGCGCTTCGCGTCGTGCGCACGCGTTGGGGCGGATCACTCATGGAACAGGCCGAGGTCGATGCACCGATCAAGTTGGTGACGCTCGCCAATCACGTCGTCGGGCCATCCGAGTCACCGGTCGCAGGTTCGACCACGACGCACGACGTCACGCTCGAC
>RFNE01000181.1 GCA_009927375.1 Actinomycetota bacterium
GCATCCGTGTTGCACTCCTTCGTCGTCGATCGCGTGGAGCGCGTCGCAGGCGTCACGCTCGCCACCTCGCCCGTCGTCGTCTCCGGCGGTCGTGGCGTCGGTTCGGCAGAAGCGTTCGCACCGCTCGAGGAACTCGCGGGACTGCTCGGCGGTGTCGTCGGATGTTCGCGCGCGGTCACCAACAACGGCTGGCGCAATCACACCGACCAGGTCGGCCAGACCGGCACGCGTATCGCCCCCGACATCTACATCGCCTGTGGCATCTCCGGGGCGATTCAGCACTGGGTGGGTGCGATGGCGTCGAAGAACATTCTCGCCATCAACACCGACAAGGAAGCCAACATCGTGACCAAGGCCGGTTACGCGGTGATCGGCGACCTGCACAAGGTGGTGCCTGCGATCTCCGCCGAGATCCGCCGCCGCCGCGGGCAATAGTCACACCACCGTCGTTTCGGCGCTTACCGACATGACCGTTTCGACGGTCGGCAACTAACCTCTAAGGCGTTGTGCCCCGAGCAGGGGTTGACCACTCGAGGGGACACGTGACAGAGATCGAAACGACGGGCGGGCGCCGCCGCGGACGAGACCGCCAGAACGC
Organism: Actinomycetota bacterium; assembly: GCA_009927375.1. Classification (GTDB taxonomy): domain Bacteria; phylum Actinomycetota; class Acidimicrobiia; order Acidimicrobiales; family Ilumatobacteraceae; genus UBA3006. The sequence continues at coordinate 599 of RFNE01000181.1, forward strand.
CGCAGGACGCTCCAAGCTGCCGGAACAGAAGCCCTTTGCCCAGCCGCGTATGACCTACGGGCCGACCAAGGTGCTCTCCGAGGACGAGGTCGAAGCGATCCACCTCGCCTCGCTCAAGGTGCTCCAAGACCACGGCATCGACTTCCTCGAGCCCGATGCACGTGCGCTCTTCCCGAAGGACGGCGTCAAGATCACCGACGCTCGCGTGCGCTTCGATCCCGAGTTCGTGATGGAGACGATCAAGACCGCACCGAGTGAGTTCACGTTGCACGCGCGCAACCCCGAGCACTCGCTGCGCATCGGCGGCAACTGGATGGCGTTCGGTTCCGTGGCGAGCCCACCGAACTTCGTCGAGCTCGACGGCACGCGTCACGCGGGCACGCGCCAGAACTTCCAGGATCTGCTCAAGCTGACGCAAATGTTCAACATCATCCACTTCGTCGCCGGCTATCCGGTCGAGCCAGTCGACCTGCACTCCTCGATCCGTCACCTCGAGACCACCTACGACATGCTCACGATGACGGACAAGGCGTTGCACTGCTACAGCCTCGGTCGCCAGCGCAACCAGGACGTGCTCGAGATGACGCGCATTGCGCGCCAGGTATCCAACGAGCAGATCAACAACGAGCCGAGCGTGTTCACGATCATCAACTCGTCGTCTCCGCTGCGCCTCGACATCCCGATGCTGCAGGGCATCATGGAGTACTCCAAGCGCGGTCAGCTCGTGATCATCACGCCGTTCACCTTGGCTGGTGCAATGGCGCCGGTGACGCTTGCGGGTGCGCTGTCACTGCAGAACGCAGAGGCACTCTCGGGAATGGTCTTCTCGCAGCTCGTTCGCCCCGGCGCACCGGTCGCCTACGGCGGCTTCACCTCGAACGTGGACATGCAGTCGGGCGCTCCGGCATTCGGTACGCCCGAGTACATGCGCACCGCGATGGCTGGCGGCCAGCTCGCACGTCGCTACGGCGTGCCGTACCGCTCGAGCAACGTGTGTGCCGCGAATGCCTCGACGCACAGGCCGCCTACGAGAGCGTGTTCTCACTGTGGGGCGCGATCCAAGGTGGCGTCAACTTCCTGATGCACGGCGCGGGCTGGATGGAAGGTGGCCTGCACGCGTCGCTGCCGAAGTTCATCCTCGATGCCGACTTGCTGTCGATGGTCGCCGAGTACTTGCAGCCGATCGTCGTCGATGCAGAGACCCTCGCGCACGACGCAATCGGTGAAGTTGGCCCGGGCGGACACTTCTTCGGCGTCCAACACACCCAGGACCGTTTCCGCACCGCGTTCTACAAGCCGCTGCTGTCGGACTGGCGCAACTGGGAATCGTGGGTCGAGGGCGGCAGCCCGACGGCCGACAAGAAGGCCGCCGACCTCGCGCGCGCCTTCCTCGCCGAATACGCACCGCCGCCGATCGACGATGCGGTCCGCGAAGAACTCGCCGAATTCACCCGTCGTCGCGTCGCCGAAGGCGGCGTGAAGACCGACTTCTAGACTTGCCCATCGGCATGCGAAAGGACAGACCATGAAATCATCAGCCCGCGTCGTCGTCATCGGTGGAGGTGTCGTCGGAGCCTCCGTGCTCTACCACCTGACCAAAGAGGGCTGGACGGACGTCGTCCTCCTCGAGCGCAAGCAGTTGACGGCGGGTTCCACCTGGCACGCAGCCGGTGGCATGCACACCCTGAACGGCGACCCGAACGTGGCGCGCCTGCAGCAGTACACGGTGAACCTGTACAAGGAGATCGAAAAGGAGTCGGGTCAGAACTGTGGCATCCACCTCCCCGGTGGTCTGCAGCTCGCCGACACGCCCGAGCGCCTCGACTGGCTGAAGATGGCCCAGGCCCGCGGCCGTTACCTCGGCATGCACATGGAGATGATCTCCATGAAGGAAGCCAAGGAATTGAACCCGCTGCTCGAAGAGAAGTACTTCGTCGGCGCGTTGTACGACGAGGACGAAGGCAGCGTCGACCCCTACGGCGTCACGCACGCCTATGCCATCTGCGCACGCAACCGCGGCGCCGAGGTCTACACCGACACCTGGGCGACCGACTTGCAGCAGCGTAAGGACGGCACGTGGGACGTCATCACGGACAAGGGCAACATCCACGCCGAACACGTCGTCAACGCCGGTGGTCTGTGGGCACGCGAAGTCGGCCGCATGGCTGGACTCGAGCTGCCGGTGCTCGCGATGGAGCACCACTACCTGATGACCGAACCGATGGACGAGGTCATTGAGTACAACGCCAAGCACGGTCGCGAACTGCCGCACATGATCGACTTCGCCGGCGAGATCTACGCACGCCAGGAAGGCCAGAGCATCCTGCTCGGCACCTACGAGCAGGACAACCGTCCATGGTCGGCCAAGGAGACCCC
>RFNE01000030.1 GCA_009927375.1 Actinomycetota bacterium
TGCGCGAGCCGCTCGGGTCGAGGACCGGCTCGAGTTGCAACGTCGCCGGACGCATCTTGCCGATGATCTCGATCTCGAAGCCCTTCGTGCCCTCGTTGGCGAGCTCTGCGGGGATGTAGCCGAGTGCGAGCGAGACGCCCGAGTAGTGGGCATAGCCACCGCTCGTGATCCAGCCGACGACCTTGCCGTCGTGGAACACCGGCTCGTCACCGATGACGTCTGCGGGTGCCTGCGGGTCGACGTCGACCTTGAACATCACGAGCTTGCGCTTCGGACCGCCGGCCTTCATCTCTGCCTCGACGGCTTCGCGACCGATGAAGTCGTGGTCGAACTTGAGCACGCGGTCCATGCCGGCCTCGAGCGGGGTGTAGATCGGGCGGTACTCACGGAACCAGGTGCCGAAGTTCTTCTCCAGACGCATCGTGATGAGCGCGCGGAAGCCGAACAGGCGCATGTCGAACTCGCGACCTGCGTCCCAGATGAGGTCGAACAGGTAGCGCTGGTATTCCGGCGCCATCCACATCTCGTACCCGAGGTCTCCGGTGTAAGTCATGCGCGACAGCCACACCGGTGCCATGCCGATGTTGACCTTGCGGAACGACATGAACGGGAAGTCCTTCGTCGCAAGCGACGTGTCGGTCAGCTTCTGCAGGACGTCGCGCGAACGTGGTCCTGCAACGGTGAGGCCGACCATCGAGAGCGACAGCGTCTCGAAGCGGATCTTGGAGTTCTCCGGCAGGTGTGCGAGGAACCAACGTGGGTGGTGGACCTCTGCGGCCTGCGAGCCGAAGAGGAAGAACTCTTCCTCACCGATGCGCGAGATGGAGAACTCGCCGACGATCTTGCCCTGCGGGTTCAACATGCCGGTGAGTACCGTGCGGCCGATCTTCGGGAGCGAGTTGGTGAACAACCCCTGCAGCCACGCTGCCGAGCCTTCGCCCGACACCTTGTACTTGGCGAAGTTCGAGGCCTCGGAGAACCCGACGCGCTCGCGCACCGCACGCGACTCCTCGCCGACGTTCTTGAACGCGTTCGAGCGATAGAAGGTGATGTCTTCCTTCGGCTCGAGACCCTTGTCCTGGAACCACAGCGGGTGTTCGAGACCGAATCCCGCACCCCACACCGCGTTGTGATCGGTGAGGCGGTCGTAGATCGGGGTCGTGTGCAACGGACGTGCTGCTGCAAGTTCTTCGTTCGGGAAGGTGATGCGGAAGCGACGCGAGTAGTTCTCGCGCACCTTGGAGTTGGTGTAGGCGAGCGTGGCGTAGTCGCCGTAACGCGCGACGTCCATCGCCCAGATGTCTGCACCCGGGTCGCCGTGCACCATCCAGTTGGCGAGCGAAGACCGACGCCGCCACCCTGTGAGAGACCGGCCATGACCGCGCATGCACTCCACATGCCGCGCATGCCCTTGATCGGGCCGACGAGCGGGTTGCCGTCGGGGCTGAAGGTGAATGGGCCGTTGACGAACTTCTTGATGCCGGCGCGACCGACGGCGGGGAAGTGCGCGAATCCGCGCTCGAGTTCGTCCGAGATGCGATCGAGGTCGTGCGGGAGGAGTTGGAACACGAAGTCCCA
>RFNE01000253.1 GCA_009927375.1 Actinomycetota bacterium
GGCTCGTAGTACTCGACCCAGGAGTACTTCGCCACACGACCACTCACCGCAAATGGTGGCTCGACGTCGGGTGCCGCATACGAAGACCCGCGACGATGATCGAACGTGCGCCGTCGAGCGCATCGTTCGGCGTCGTCGATCGCTTCGGGTTGCGGAACGTGAACTGCATCTCGTCCTGCAGGCCACCGTCGATTCGCTGCTCGATCGCAGCTCGCGCCTCGATCAGTGGTGATGCATCGGTGCATCCGATGCGGTGTAATCCGGCTTCGATTCCGAGCGAGAGCAACTCGTCGGTATAGGGATCCCCCGTGGGTTGGAACGCCTCGAGTCGCTCAGCTTGCGGCACGGTGCCGAAGCGTAGGCACCAAACCGGCTTGAGCGAGCATCTTGATCGCGCGCTGTTCGGCGAAGTCAAAGACCATTGCGTCGTCCTCAGGATCTGCGCACAGCACGGAAACCAGACAGTCGTCGCAGGCTGCCGTGTCGCGCATCACGCAGGTGTCACAACTGATCACGAGCACGGGGTTCGGCGTTGGCTCTGCGGGGAACATTTCCTGGGTGGTCATCTGCTGGCTCCTTGGTCTCTGGCTGTCTGCATGGCTGCTGTCTGGGATGTGTGCACGAAAACGTGCACGATGACAGCCTGACCGCGGGGTGTAGCGAGATTTGGCTAGGAGGCCGACAAGACCGCGCCGAGGGCGTCGATCTCGAGCACGTGAGTCACCCCATCCGGGGGCAATTGCTGGGCAATCGAAGCCGCAGAAGCCTTGTCGCACATCACAGCACTGTGGGTCCCGAACCCGAAAGCCACGCGGCCCATGCCGACGTCGTCAGCGCCGCTTCGAGTGCGGCCTTCGAGGTCGGCGCCTGCAGCCAAACGGACGTCCTGGTGCAGACGGTCGGTGAACGCCGTACGCATCACGCTCGTGTCGCCCGAGGCGAGCGCACCCATGACGAGAGCGGTGTGTCCGATGTTGTAGATGACGTCCTTCAGCGGAATCTGCGAGGGAATCGTCGTGCGCGACTTCTCCGTCGAGGTCTGCGTCTCGGGAACCCACGCGACGATCGCCGGTTCGATTCCAAGTGGAAGTCGAACGACCTCACCGGATGCGCTCGCCGTCACCCCGCCATACAACGACGCCGCGACGTTGTCGGGATGACCCTCCATCGCCGTCGTGAGATGCAACATCGATCGCTTCGCGCGCTCAAATTTCTCCGCATCCGTCCCTTCGCGCTGTGCGTGCGCCGCAACGACGCCAGCGACACGTGCTGCACCAGAAAAGCCAAGCCCGCGACCCATCGGAATCTTGGAGGCGACCCACAGCGAACCCGTTCCCCCGGCCTCGGCGAAAGCGACTTGAGCGGGATGGTGTGCGTCGACGACTCGTGCGCCATCGACGGAGTCCCTTGACCGTCGATGCCAACGACGAGATACAGCGAGAGCGCCATGCCGAGCGCATCGAATCCGGGACCAAGGTTCGCCGAACTTGCCGGCACGCGAACGCGAAACGACCCAGACATCGCGACCTATCGTGCCACAGTCGAACTGACGCGAACCAACGCATCGAGCGCACCGCGCGCCGCACCCGAGTCGATGCTCTCACTGGCGCGCGCAACACCCTCACGCATGTTCGCGCTCACTCCGGCGACGACGAGTCCTGCCGCTGCGTTCAACACCACGATGTCGCGCACGGCGCCCTTCTTCCCGTCGAAGGTCTCGCGCACGATGCGCGCATTGTCCTCTGGTGCACCGCCACGAATCGCCGACAGGTCTGCGGGCTCGAGGCCAAGTTGATGCGGGTCGACATCGAGGCTCTGCACGCGACCGTCACGAACGTCGAGCACGTGGTTCACCCCACTCAATGACAGCTCGTCCAACCCACCGTGACCGTGCACGACCCATGCGCGGGTGACACCGCGGCGAAGCAGCGTGTTTGCCATCACGTCGGCGAAGCGCGGTTGACCGACGCCCACCACCATGAATGCGACGTCAGCGGGATTGGCCATCGGTCCGAGCAGGTTGAACGCCGTCGGGATTCCGAGCTCCTTACGCGTCGGTCCGGCGTGACGAAATGCGGGATGGAACATCGGCGCGAAGGCAAAGCCCATCCCCGCCTCGACGACACAACGCGCCACTCCTTCACCGGACTGCTCGAGGACGACGCCGAGTTGTTCCAACACATCGGCAGTGCCGCAACGCGACGACGACGCACGGTTGCCGTGCTTGCACACCGGGACACCAGCGCCGGCAACGACGAGTGCGGCCATGGTGGACACGTTCACCGAGTGCGACGCATCTCCGCCCGTTCCGACGATGTCGATTGAACGCTTCGCGACGTCGTGCGGCAACTCGACTCGGCCGGATGCTGCGAGCACCGCATCGAGCATCCCACCGAGTTCTTCACTCGTCTCACCCTTCGTACGCAGTGCCACGAGGTACGCCGCGATCTGCGCGAGGTTGCCTCACCGGACAGGATCGATTCCGTCGCGCTTTTCGCCTGAAGTGCGGTCAGATCACCGCGCGCTGCGAGATGACCGAGGATGGACGGCCAACCCCCGACGTCATCGATTGCACTCACGACTGCCCGACCTCAGGCGGTGCGACGACGGATGCGCAACAGTCGACGGCGTTCGCGAGCGGTTGCTCCGCCCCACACGCCCTGCTGCTCACGGTTGTCGAGGGCATAGTTCAGACACGCTATGCGCACCTCGCACTCTTCGCAGACCGATTTGGCGAAGTCGGCGTGGTCATCGTTGTCCGGATAGAAGATCTCGGCGTCGAGGCCACAACACGCCCCCTTGCTTCGCCACGACACATCCGCGCTCGACATCCACGGCCCCCTTGCCGCACGAAGCGGCCCCAGGGGCGATGGTATGGCACAAATTTGGGTCGATGCCAATTCCCCATCCAGGGCCGATTTGGCCCAAGACGGTGGCTGTGGATACTGCGGTGCCCTACGGGCGCAGGTCGGTCAACAGCTCGGTCACCGCAAACGGCGCGAGCTCGACGGCCTCCAAGTAGTTGGCGAGATCACACGTCACGAGGACGCCGCCCTTGGCGAACTCTTCAACCTGCTCCGGGGTGAACTCGAAGCGGATGTAGTGCACTGCGGCGGTGACGTTTTCGCGCGTCAGGGTCTCGGCGTGACCCTCCTCGGTGATGCTGCGGATCTTGTCGCCGTTGGCGAGCGTGAGCACGATCGAGCGCTCGATGCCGACGAGCTTCGGCAGCCACTCGCGCATCTGATCGTCGCTCGTGAGCTCGATGAACAACGTCGCCGACAACTGACCCGGCTCGGGGATCAACGGGTTGTAGGCCTTCAGCTCCTCGTGCACGAGATCGTCGTTGACGACCTTCTCGGCACGCAGCATCTCGTGGATCTGGTTCAACATCGTTGCGCGATTCTCGAACATCAGCGTGACGATCGTGCCGAGGCTGACGCGACGCTTGCGCTTGGTCTCGATGATGGCGACGCGGGACTCCTCGCGCACGCGCTCGTACGCACGCAGGTCGAGGATGTCGTCGATGGTGAGCTTGCGATTCATGGTGGGGGTTGCCATGTCTTAGTTCTCCTCTGGTATGCCGTACGCCCGAGCGATCATCTGCAGCGGGTGGACGGGCTTGGTTCCTGTTTGTTCATTGATTGCGGTGTTGGCCAAGTGGCAATCGCCAGCGACGACGTCGCCGCCTGCGTCCTTGACCATCTGTCCGAGCTTTTCGCCGATCGGCAGCGAGAGGTGCGCGTTCTCTGCACGCAGACCCCACATGCCGTCGATGCCGGAACACTGCTGGACGAGCTTGATCTTGGCGCCCGTCAACTTCATGAGGTCACGACTCTTCAGACCGATGTTCTGCGCGCGCAGGTGACACGGCGTGTGGTACGTGACGGTCTCGGGAATCGTGCCGGTGAACTCGGTGTCGAGCGACGAGCCCTCGGTCTTGTGCAGCTTGACGAGGTACTCGGCCGCGTCGAAGGTGTGCTCGGACACGAGCTTGGCGTCGGGGCCACCCACGTAGTCCACGTAGTCCTTCTTCAACACGTAGCTACATGTCGGCTGCGGCACCACGATGTCGTTTCCGCTGCGCACTTCGTCGGCGAGCATCTTCACGTTGCGCACCGCAACCTTGGTGAACGAGTCGATGTCACCTGAGTGCAAGAACGGTGCACCACAGCAACCCGCGTCGCCGGCGATCGAGCACTCGATGCCGTTGTGCTCGTAGACCTTGACGAGGTCCTTGCCGATGTTCGGATCCTGATATTCCACGAGGCAGGTCGGGAACACCGCGACCTGGGCCTGGCGCTTGGTGACGCACCTTCGGGCGCTTCTTGAACCACGTGGTGAAACGAGTCTTGGCGAACGGCGGCAACATGCGCACGCTCGAGATGCCGGCGGTCTTTTCGACCACCTTGCGCAGCATCGAACCGGGCTTGGCGCCCATCACGACGTTGGTGACCGCCCCGAGACCGGGCGTGGTGGCGACGGTGCCGATCGCATCGGTGCGACCCATGATCGCCGTCGTCGCCTTGTCGCGTGCCGAGACCTGGCCGTTCGCGCGACGCATCGCGTCGGCGCGCAGCATGAGGCGCGGGAAGTCGAGCGCCCACTCATGCAGCTCGGGGATGTACGGACACATCACGTAACACAACTTGCACTGGAAACATTCGTCGACGACGTGGTCCTGCTGGGCCGGGGTCATCTTTCCGGCGTCCTGGTCGTCGTGCTGGTCGACATAGCTGAACAGCGTCGGGAACGAGGGGCAGAACTTGAAGCACAGACGACACCCGTGGCACAGGTCGAACACGCGCTCCATTTCCTTGCGGGTGTCTGCCTCATCCAGATACAGCGGATGCTTCGGGTCGTAGATCGTCGTCATGGAAAAACCTTCGGGAAGAACGGGGGTGGTGGATTTCGATCGAACGGGGGACTCGAACTCGTCGAAGTCCCCCGTCGATCAACTGCCGACGCCTGGAATCAGGCGATGGACTTGAGGCCCTCCGAGAAGCGGCCAGCGTGGCTCTTTTCGGCACGTGCGAGCGTCTCGAACCAGTCTGCGATTTCGGCAAAGCCTTCCTCGCGGGCGGTCTTGGCGAAGCCCGGGTACATCTGGGTGTACTCGTAGGTCTCGCCGGCGATCGACGCCTTCAGGTTCTGCTCGGTGTCGCCGATGGGCTCACCCGATGCCGGGTCGCCGACCTCTGCGAGGTACTCGAGGTGACCGTGCGCGTGGCCGGTCTCGCCGTCTGCGACGTTCTTGAAGAGCGACGCGACGTCTGGGTAACCCTCGACGTCTGCCTTCTGTGCGAACCACAAGTAACGACGGTTGGCCTGGCTCTCGCCGGCGAACGCCTCCTTGAGATTCTCATGAGTCTTGGTGCCGTGAAGGCTTGCCATGATGTTCTCCTTAGTGTGTTGGGGTTGGTGTACTAGCTGACTTGCTTCTTCTTCACCTGCGGTGAAGGAGATCTTTTGGAAGACGACTCGCACTTGGCGCACACGCCGCGAAACACGACGCCGATGTCATCCACGTTGAATCCGTCCACGCCCTTGGGTCGAAGCGCCGAGGCGCGCTCGACGTGCACGTCGGTGATCGCACCGCATGCGTTACAGATTGCGTGGTGGTGGTCGTCCACATTCGGATCGAAACGCGTGACGCCCTCGCCGAGGTCGATTGCCTGCAACTCGCCCATCTCGGCGAGCTCATTCAGGGTTGGTACACGGTGCGCAGCGAGATGCCGGGCATCTTGTGACTCGCCGTCGCATACAGCGCCTCGGCGGTCGGATGGGTCCTGTTGTCGTGGAGCAACGAAAAGATCAGTTGGCGCTGCGGGGTCAGCTTGCGCCCCTGTGCGCGATACGCGGCTGCGAGGACTGTCGGGGAATTCACGGATCTCAACCTAGGGGAAATCGGTCCTAATTTGCAAGTCTTGCGAACAAACAATTACTGAAATTTAGGACTTCCGTCACATATGCAACCGATGAGGCACCGCGGCTATTCCCGCATTTAGGGTGTGGCCATGGAATTTCGCCGCGACGCCCACCTGCAGGCGTTGCGGTCCAAGAGTTTCGATGTCCTCGTCGTGGGTGGCGGGATCACCGGGCTCGGCGTGGCACTCGATGCCGCCTCACGGGGACTTTCCGTGGCACTCGTCGAACGGGACGACTTCTCCTCCGGAACGTCGAGCAAGTCGAGCAAGCTCGCCCACGGAGGACTTCGATACCTCCAACAGGGCGAGGTTCGTCTCGTCTACGAGGCACTCCACGAACGCCAGCGCATGCTGCGCAACGCACCGCATCTGGTGCAGGTCATGCCCTTCATGATCCCGATCCTCACCAAGGATGGCGTCATCTCCAAGAAGATCGCCCGCGCGCTCGGCAGCGCGCTGTGGATGTATGACCTCACCGGCGGTTGGCGCATCGGCAAACTTCACCGCCGTCTGCGCGCAAAAGCTGCACACGCACACTTCCCGACCATGCCAGCTGAGAAGCTCTCATCGGGATACCTCTATTACGACGCGACCGTCGATGACTCGCGTCTGTGCGTCGCCGTCGCACGCACCGCCGCCGATCTCGGTGCAACGATCGTGAATCGCTGCCAGGTCGTCAAGATCACCCACGACGATCACGGCACTGCCAAC
>RFNE01000128.1 GCA_009927375.1 Actinomycetota bacterium
TTCGACTTGCATGTGTTAAGCACGCCGCCAGCGTTCGTCCTGAGCCAGGATCAAACTCTCCGTCAAGAATTTCCTCATCGTCATCAAATGCACGAGGCACCGCAACGACGCGAGGGTGAATTCGGGAAAGTCCATGATGGTTTTTCGTGCATTGCTGCACGTCCGCACCACCATGTCCTGACCGATCAGTAGCTCTACTGATCGATAATTGATTTGTTGATTTGCATCAACGGTTGGTTTGGCCGGAATTGCTTCCGACCAGAATTGACAGACAGCAATCGACGGCTCCCGAAGGAACCGTTTCCTACTGCCCGCACTGGCGTTCAGTCTTCTCTTCCGTTTTCAAGGAGCGAGACCACGGATTACACAGCTGTACAGCTGGAGGTACTCCGCAGTTGCCGCCACCTCACAAGACCTGCACTCGCAGACCTCTTTGAAGGGCGGGTGACGAATCTAGCGGGATTGACAGGGGGCGGCAACCTTCCCACCCAAGAAACCCCGAAAAATAGGGCTTTCGTCCGCCTGGCGCCCGAAAACCCTTGTATTTCTTGGGTTTCGCCGCCGCTAGGCGAAATCGACCATGTGGTACGTGGTTTTGCCCTTGCGCAGGAGCAGCCAGCGTCCGTGGAGCAGCGCAACCGAGTCCAGTTTGGAGAACTCGTCCAACTGCTCTCCGTTTGCACGCACGCTGCGCTGCGAGAGCAGTCGACGTGCCTCGGAATTCGATCCGGCCAAGCCCGTCGTGACGAGCAATCCGACGACATCACCAAGAGCTGCGCGGCCCATCGTCGTTGACTCCACTTCCCCGAGCACTGCTTCGAGTGCAGTCTTCGATGCGGACACCGGATTGGCACCGAACAACACGTCGGCAGCCTGCTCTGCAGCTTCCGCAGCGTCCTCACCATGGACCATCGCCGTCATCTCACGTGCGAGCGCTCGCTGCGCAACTCGAGACTCTGGTCGCTCGGTCTGCTGGCGAACGATGTCGTTGATGTCCTCCAGCGATCGAAGAGAGAACTGTGTCAGCATGCGTGCGATGTCGGCATCGGCAACCTGCATCCAGAACTGACGGAACTGATACGGCGACGTGCGCTCTGCGTCGAGCCACACCGCTCCATCTGCGGTCTTTCCGAACTTCGATCCGTCAGACTTGGTCACGAGTGGCCAGGTGAGACCGTACGCACCTTTGCCCAACGTCTTGCGAATGAGGTCGATACCGGCGGTGATGTTCCCCCACTGGTCCGAACCACCCATCTGCATCTCGCATCCATGGTGCTCACACAGATGGCGGAAGTCATTCGCCTGCAGCAGCATGTAACTGAACTCGGTGAACGACAGCCCGTTGCCATCGGTGAGCCGTGACTTTACGGAATCCTTGGCGAGCATCTGGTTGACCGTGATGTGCTTGCCGACGTCACGCAAGAAGTCGAGTGCGGTCACGTCCTTCGTCCACGTCGCGTTGTCGACGAGCAACGCCTGCTGCGGACCAGCAGAGAAATCGAGCAGCTTCTCGAGCTGTCGCTTGATGCATTCGACGTTGTTCGCCAAGGTGTCGGCATCGAGCAGGTTGCGCTCTTCACTTCTCCCAGAGGGGTCTCCGACCATCCCGGTTGCTCCGCCCGCGAGGACCACCGGTCGGTGCCCCAGCAGCTGGAAACGACGCAAGCTGACCTGACCAAGGAGATTGCCGACGTGCAGGCTGTTGGACGTCGGGTCGAATCCGACGTACGCCGACATCATGCTGGACGTCGAGCGAGCGCTCAGTTCTGCGCGATCCGTTGAGTCGTGGATCAATCCACGGGACTGGAACTCGGCGACAACGTCACCAGTGCGCGACATAGACCAATGTTAGAGGTCGCTACTTGCGCGCAAGAGGTTCATTTGTGCGCAGTACTGCTCGTACTGACGTGCGACCGGCTCAGGTCCAGCGCCACCTGGTGAGGTCCTGTTCCGCACACCACGCGCGATCGTCCCTGCTGCTCGCTCACCCAGTTGAGGGTGATTCGATGCGAGATCGAACAGCGTTCCCTCACCTGCCACGACTCGCTGAACGAGCCCGCCAACGACGGCGTGGGCCTCGCGGAACGGCATCCCCTCTCCCACCAGCCACTCCGCCAAGTCCGTGGCGGCGAGCACTTCCGAATCTGCCGCAGCGCGCATCTTCTCGGCGCGAATCGTGGCGGTTGCGATCATCCCTCTCATCGCCACGATCGCACGACGGGTCTGGTCAACCGAGTCGAACAACGGCTCTTTGTCTTCTTGCAAGTCTCGGTTGTACGCCAACGGCAGGCCCTTCAGCGTCGCCAAAAAGCCCGCGAGGTTGCCCAGCAGTCGTCCCGCCTTCCCACGCGCCAGTTCGGCAATGTCGGCGTTCTTCTTCTGGGGCAGCATCGACGAACCCGTCGAATATCCGTCCGACAGGGTCGCAAAACCGAACTCTTCGGTCGTCCAGAGCACCCACTCCTCACCGAGCCGCGACAGGTGAGACCCGACGAGTGCGAGATCGAACAGCGCCTCCGCGACAAAATCGCGATCTGATACTGCATCGAGTGAGTTCGTAAACGTTGAACCAAACCCAAGGTCTTCGGCAACCGACGTCGGCTCGAGCGGCAGCGACGATCCTGCGAGCGCGCCCGCACCAAGTGTCGACACGTCCAGTCTCCGAACCGTCTGCGCAAGGCGCTCCACATCGCGCATGAACGCCCACCCGTGTGCCATGAAGTGATGCGCA
>RFNE01000094.1 GCA_009927375.1 Actinomycetota bacterium
CGCACCGCCTTCTGCAGTGGGCCCCAGTCGAGGGCGCCACGGGCGACGGCGTAGACGAACGTGATGAAGAACACGACGCTGAAGGCGACCATTTCCCAGAACGCATACGCACCGAGCGCATCGTGTGCAACGGCGAACGGGTAGGCGAAGATGATTTCGATGTCGAACATGATGAACAACATCGCGATCACGTAGAAGCTCACGGGGAACCTCTCCGGTGCCTCCTTGCTCGGCACGATTCCACATTCATACGGTGCGGACTTCGCAGTGTTCGGTCGACGCGGAGCGAGCAGCAGCGAGGCGACTGATGACAACGCACCGAAGATGATCGCCAACCCCGTCAGGACCACGATCGGGAGGTACTGGCCCACGGCGAAGACCTACGCGCGTGCGGGCATGCGCTCACCCGACACGTTCTCGCGCAACATGAGATCGCGTCGGTGGAGCAACCAGCAGAGAATGACGAAGATGATCGCCGAGCCAAACGTGATGAGGATCGCGGGTCGACGCTTGGCGCCGAGGTCGCGGATCATGTACACGTAACGATGTGGCTGGGCCTGATCGATGACTGGTCGAGCAGGTGCACGACCCGGCTCGGTGCGCTGCGGGACCACCGGAGCGACTTCGACGAGGGCATACCGCGGCTTGTGGAAGAACGCGATGAAGTCGAGCGAGTCGTTGATCTTCGGATACCGCTCGCCGCCGCGGTCATACACCGCGACCGAGAGGTACTCGCCCGCTGCGAATTCTTCGGCTTCGACCTGAATGATCGCATCGGATGCAGCAACGGCCTGACCGCGCTGCGGGTCTGACTCCTCCAGCAACTGCCAGCCTTCACTTTCGAGTTGGCTCGCCACGTTCGCAGCAGTCGCAACCGGGTCCGCAGCAGCTTGCGCAGGTGTCTGCAGAATCTCTGCGCCAACGAGTGCCTTGGCATCACGGATGATCGTGATCGGCTCCGCGGGCTTCCACGACGGCTCGGGACCCTTGAGTCCGATGCCGTACGTCCACCAGATTGCACCCATGGTCATCATCCAGCCGAAGAATCCGGCGAGGACGACGAGCACACCGAGGCGCGCACCGAGGTTGGTTCCGACGATGAGGTACGTGCCGCCGATGAGGACGACGACGGCGATCAGAACGACGACAATTCCGCGCAGTTCTGGCTGCCAACTGATTGCAAACAACGTGGACAACATCTACAGACCTCGCACGTAATCGACGATGGCGTTGATCTGCTCATCGGTGAGCATGGCACCGAAGGCCGGCATGCGTCCGCTGCCCTGCCCCTGTTCGCCGTAACGCTTTCCATATTCACTGCCGCCCTGGATGAAGGCGACCATGTCCGACTTCTGCGGGAACTGGCGCACGCTCGATCCACCGGTCAGGTTCGGTCCGAGTGCCCCGCCCCCAGTGATCTGCGGATCACCGTATGACCAACCTTTCGTGTGGCACCGCGAACAGGAATATCCACCGCCTGCGAGATCAAGATTGAACAAC
>RFNE01000122.1 GCA_009927375.1 Actinomycetota bacterium
TACGGCATCATGCTCGCCGGCTGGTCGAGCGGTTCGAAGTATCCGTTGCTCGGTTCGGTGCGCGCGTCCGCGCAGATGGTGAGCTACGAAGCGGCGCTTGGACTTTCGATTGCGAGCGTGCTGCTGATCGGTGGCACCTTGTCAACGAGTGGAATCGTCGACACCCAGTCGTCGATCCGCGACTGGAACGTCATCACGACCGGCGTCGTGCCGTTCATCATCTTCATCATCGCGGCGACTGCAGAATTGAATCGTCCGCCGTTCGACCTCGTCGAGGCCGAGCAGGAGCTCGTGGGTGGGTTCAATACCGAGTATTCCTCGATTCGGTTCGCGCTGTTCTATCTCGCGGAGTTCATGAACACCGTCACGATGTCGGCGCTCATCGTCACGCTCTTCTTCGGTGGCCCACAGCCGATCGCAATTGGTTCGACCGTGCTCGACATTCCATTCGTCTCGAACGGCATCGAAGGGACGATCTGGCTCCTCGCCAAGGTGCTCGTCTTCCTCTACATCTACGTGTGGTTCCGCGCCACGCTGCCGCGTCTGCGTTACGACCAGTTGATGGACCTCGGTTGGAAGATCTTGATTCCAGCGTCACTCGGCTGGTTCATGTTGCTCGCAGCACAGCGCTTGGGTCGCAATGAGGGCTGGGACACGATCGTCGTCACGGTCGCCTCTGCGATCGTGCTGATCGTTGGCTATGGGTTGCTCCAGATGGCGTTGCGTGTCAGCCAGCGCGACCGCGAGCGGGAAGGATCGATGTTCTGATGGGTTACCTCGGAGGATTCCTCGTCACCATTCGCCAGCACGGCAAGCGCAATCGCGTCACCACCCAGTACTCGGGCGGTCGCGTGCGTCGGCGTGCGCTGAAGAAGTCGAAGAAGGGTGAGGTCTCCGCGCGAGCCGAGGAGATGGACGCCAAGATCGACAAGCCAGAGCGCCTGCACGGTCGTCACGTCCTCAATCGCTACGAGGACGGAATGGAAAAGTGCATCGGCTGTGAGCTGTGCGCTGCGGTGTGTCCAGCCAAGTGCATCCACGTGCGCGGTGCAGACAACGATCCCGAAAACCCGACCTCGCCGGGCGAGCGCTTCGGCTGGATCTACGAGATCAACTACCTGCGTTGCATCCACTGCGACATGTGTGTCGAGGCGTGCCCGACCGAAGCGATCACGGAATCCAAGTTGTTCGAGTTCTCCTTCACCAATCGTCAGGACGCGATCTACACGAAGACCGAGCTTCTCGTCGGCGACGACGGCAAGCCAAAGCAGTTGCCGTGGGAAGACTGGCGACCGGGCGAGGACGCGAATACGTCTGCTTGGATGAGGGCTACGGCTCCATCCGGAGACGCGTCGTTCGTCGGCGTCGTCGGCTGGAGCGGTGAACTCGGCTACGGCGTGCGCAAGCCGGAAGAGAGCAGCCAGTAAGTGGAACTCTTCGTCTTCGTCTGTGCCTCGATCATGATCCTCGTCGGTGCTTCGGCGTCGTCGTGCGCAGCAATCCTGTGCATGCAGCACTCAGCCTCGTGCTCACGCTGTTCGGAGTCGCAGTCATGTTCGTCGCCCAGCATGCGGAGTTCCTGGCAGCGGTGCAGGTGATCGTGTACGCGGGTGCAATCGTCGTGTTGTTCCTGTTCGTCATCATGTTGCTTGGCGTGGATCGCGCAGAGGACCTGCGCACGGAGCCTCTTGCCGCACAGCGCTGGATCGCCGGACTCGTCGGCGTGGCGATGCTCGGTCTGCTCGTGACGGCGATCCTGACCGGTGTCGATGCGGTCTATCCGCGGGGTGAGGGGATTGCCAGCGTGGTGGCGGGGGACAACCCTGACGCCAACATCGACCAGCTCGCCCACATCATCTTCTCGGACTACGTCGTCGCCTTCGAGTTGACGTCGGTCCTGCTCCTCGTCGCAGTCGTCGGAACGGTGCTTCTCGCCCGCAAGCGCAAGGCGGCAAAGTCGTGAACGCCCTCGTCGTTGTACCGACCACCACCTGGTATCTCGTGTTGTCCGCGGTGCTCTTCGTGATCGGCATGGTCGGTGTCATGGTGCGTCGCAACCCGCTGATCATGTTCATGTGCATCGAACTGATGCTCAATGCCGTCAACTTGTCCTTCGTGTCCCTTGGCCGCCGCCTCGACGACATTCATGGTCAGTCGATCGTGTTCTTCGTGATGGTGGTGGCGGCTGCTGAAGTCGTGGTCGGACTCGGGATCATCGTGTCGATCATGCGTCGCCGCTCCGGCGTCAATGCCGATGATCTCGCGGAGCTGAAGGGCTGACCATGACGTCTCAACTGTGGCTCCTTCCTGCGTTCCCGCTGCTCGGCGCAACGCTCATCTTGTTGTTTGGCCGTCGCCTTGGGGATCCGAAGGCTGGCTATCTCGCGGCACTCATGCCCATTGCGTCGTTCATCGTGACTGTCGGGGTCTACTTCGATCTGTTGTCGCGCCCAGCGGAGGAGCGCAATGAGGTCGTCACGCTGTTTTCCTGGATTCCCGTCGGGTCGCTCAAGATCGATGCCGCGTTGCTGGCGGATCCGCTCAGCATCACGATGGCGCTCTTCATCACCGGCATTGGCTCGCTCATTCATCTCTATGCAGTTGGCTACATGCACGGGGATGAAAAGTTCTCGAAGTTCTTCCTCTACTTGAACCTGTTCGTCTTCAGCATGCTGATGCTCGTCCTCGGCGAGAACCTGCTCGTCACCTTCCTCGGCTGGGAAGGCGTGGGAGCGTGCTCGTACTTCTTGATCTCGTTCTGGCACACCCGCAACAGCGCGGCCGTGGCCGGCAAGAAGGCCTTCGTCACGAACCGAATCGGTGACTTCGGCGTGATGACCGCGATGTTCCTCGCCTTTTCGACGGTTGGCTCGGTCTCGTATGGCGCCATCAATGAGGCCGCTCACCATGGTGAACTCGCGCCGGTGACCGCAACCGCAATTGCGCTGCTGCTCTTCGTCGGCGCGTGTGGCAAGAGTGCCCAGCTTCCGCTGTACCTGTGGTTGCCCGATGCGATGGAAGGCCCGACCCCGGTGTCGGCTTTGATCCACGCGGCCACCATGGTCACCGCGGGCGTGTTCTTGATGACCCGCATGGCACCGGTGCTGCATGAGTCGTATTCGTGGGCGCCGATGATCGTCGCCTCGATTGGCGCAGCGACCGCGCTGTTCGCCGCGACCGTTGCGGTTGCGCAGAACGACATCAAGAAGGTTCTCGCGTACTCGACGGTTCCCAACTCGGCTACATGTTCCTCGCGGTGGGCTCTGGTGCGTATGTGGCAGCGATCTTCCACATGGTGACGCACGCCTTCTTCAAGGCGTTGTTGTTCCTCGGTTCCGGCTCGGTCATCCACGGGATGCATCACGAGCAGGACATGCGCAAGATGGGTGCCCTGCGCAAGGTGATGCCGATCACGGGGTTCACGTTCATCATCGGTTGGCTCGCCATCGCGGGTGTTCCGCCATTCGCAGGCTTCTGGTCGAAGGACGAGATCCTGCTGTACGTGTACGCCAACAACCGTTTCCTCTACGTGATCGGCTCCTCACCGCACTCCTGACCGCGTACTACATGACGCGACAGTGATCATGGTGTTTTCGGAAGGCGCGCTGGAACGATCACAGTGCCGATCACGGCGCGCACGGTGACTTCACACCACACGAGAGCCCACGAATCATGGTGATGCCGCTCGTCGTACTCGCGGTGCTCTCAGTGATCGGTGGCTTCATGCAGTTGCCCTTCTCCAAGGATCTGCACTTCCTTGAGCACTGGCTCGCACCGGTGGTCGAGGAGTCCGAAGCACACATCGGCGAGACGTGGGCGTATCAGAACAAGTACGTCCTGCTCGGTGTCGCAGTGTTGATCGCCGCCATCGGAATCTTCGCCGCGATCGCGGTCTACGCCAAGGGCAAGCTGAAGCCCGTCGAGCCTCGCGTGCTCGAGCAGGCGTGGTTCTACGACGCAGGTGCCGCCAAGCTCGTCGGTGGTCCTGGTGCTGCAGCCTTCAATGCCGTTGCATGGGCTGACGCCAAGGTCGTCGATGGGGCGGTGAACGGGACGGGAACCCTCGTGCGACGAGTCGCCACGACCGTTCGCAAGACGCAGTCCGGATTCGTTCGTGGGTATGCCGCCATCGTTGCCATCGGAGTCGTCGCCTTACTCGCATGGTTCGTGTATCGAGGTCTCGCATGATCGCCTCGTCCGCCGCAACGTCGACGGTTGGGTTTCCCATCTTGACGATGCTCATCCTCGTTCCACTGCTCGGATCGGTCGGAGTTGCGCTTCTGTCCTCGCGACGTCCGGAATGGATCAAATTGACCGCGCTCGTGTCGAGCATCGCGACCGGTGCGATGAGCGTGTGGATGCTGATCAAGTTCTCCTCCGGCGAGGCGGGGTTCCAATTCGTCTCGAAGCACGCCTGGATCAGCGACTGGGGTATTTCTTGGCATCTCGGGGTTGATGGGATTTCGCTCTTCCTCGTCGTCCTCACGGGAATCTTGTTCCCACTCGTGATCGTCGGCGTCGACCCGCATCATGACGAGAAGCCATACCTTGCCTGGTTGTTGCTCCTCGAGGCCGGCGTGATGGGCAGCTTCTTGAGCCTTGACCTCTTTTTGTTCTTCCTCTTCTTCGAATCGTCCTCGTCCCGATGTACTTCCTGATCGGTAACTGGGGTTACGACCAGCGCGTGTATGCCGCAACGAAGTTCTTCCTGTACACGATGGCGGGATCCGCCTTCATGCTCGTCGGCATCGTCGCCACCGCATTCATCGCACGACGTGACGTCGGAGTACTCACCTTCGACCTCGTCGAAATTGCCGAGAAGTCGAACTTCGGGGTCACCACCGGTCGCTGGCTGTACGTCGCATTCATCATCGCCTTTGCTGTCAAGGTGCCGTTGTTCCCGCTGCACACGTGGCTGCCCGATGCGCACACCCAGGCGCCCACTGGTGGTTCGGTCATTCTTGCTGGTGTGCTCCTGAAGATGGGCACCTATGGCATGCTGCGCTTCGGGATCTATCTGTTCCCGGAGGCCTCGGTGTGGGCACGACCAGTGATGTACACGCTCGCGGTGATCGGCATTATCTACGGCGCAATCGCTGCGACGATGCAGAAGGATCTCAAGCGTCTGGTCGCGTATTCGTCCGTCGCCCACCTTGGCTTCATCGTGCTCGGCACGTTCGCACTCACCAATCAGGCGATCACCGGTGGTGTCATGCAGAACATCAACCACGGTGTCTCGACCGGTGCGTTGTTCTTGATGGTCGGGATGATTTACGAGCGTCGACACACCCGTGCAATCGCAGAGCTGAAGGGCATTCAGGCCGTCGCGCCGATCTTTGCCGGGTTCTTCACCGTCGTGATGCTGTCCTCGATCGGGCTTCCAGGCCTGAACGGCTTCGTGGGTGAATTCCTCGTCCTGATCGGCTCGTTCGAAACCGCTCGTTGGTGGGTAGTCATCGCGACCATTGGCGTCATCCTTGCGGCGCTCTATCTCCTTTGGGCATATCAGCGGGTGTTCCACGGTGAGCCCGACGAGGCGAACTCCTCGTTCAAGGAGCTCACCGGCCGAGAGGGCCTCTTGCTCGGAGTGTTCGTCGCGATCATCGTGTTCACCGGTGTCTATCCAAAGCCGATGCTCGAGCGAATCGAGCCGAGCGTGAAGTCGCTGATCGAGCACGTCGAATCGCGCACCGACTACCGACAGCCAGAAGCAGCACACGGAGGTGAAGAGTGATGTTGGCGGCTCAATCCTTCGTCGGGCCAGCAATCGACTGGTACCGCCTGAGCAACATCCTGGTCATCCTCGGGGGTGCGCTCGTGTTGCTCCTCGTCGGTCACTGACCCCGAAGTGGCCCCGTGGGATGTATGCGCTTGGCGCCGCCGTCACGACCGGTGCCTCTGCCGTACTGACCGCACTGCTGTGGCGTGATCTTGGAGAGGTCAATCGATCTCTCTCGTGGGCAATGCCCTACGCTCGATCATTTCGGATTGCTCTCCACGTTCGTGATGACGGTGTCGGTT
>RFNE01000134.1 GCA_009927375.1 Actinomycetota bacterium
GCGCGACTTGGGAATGTGCCAGCCGATGCGATCGAGACCATCGATGAGGGTGTTCATGCGACTCTCGTAGATCGCACACACTTCCTTCGGGTAATCGGAGGCCTCGTTCAGCGTCACGGTCGCGGCAATCTGGATCGGCTGGAACGTGCCGTAGTCGAGATAACTCTTCAACTTCATCAGCGCCTGCACGACTTCCGTGTTGCCGGCCATGAAGGCACAGCGCCAGCCCGCCATGGAGAAGCTCTTCGTCATCGAATACAGCTCGACGGCACACTCCATCGCTCCTTCGGCCTGGAGGATCGACGGCGGCTTGTACCCGTTGAAACCGACGTCGGCATACGCGAAGTCGTGCACGGCGATCATGTCACGCTCGCGACAGAAGTCGACGACGCGCTGCATGAACACGGCATCCACGGTCGCGCCAGTCGGGTTGTGCGGGAACGACACGACGAGCACGCGCGGTCGCGGCCAGCCCACCTTGTATGCCTCGGTCAGGTTGGCGAAGAATTCGTCCGCGTACTGCGCGTCATCGATCGTCTGCTGACTGCGCATCGGCACCTGACGAACGTCCGCGCCTGCAAAGAGCGGACCGAAGATGTGGATCGGATAGCTCGGCGACGGCACGATGGCGGCGTCCCCGCGGTCGAGCAACACCCACATCAAGTGACTGAAGCCTTCCTTGGATCCGATCACGTTCGTGATCTGCGTCTCCGGATCGAGCGTGACGTTCCAATTCCGCTTGTACATGTCGGCGACTGCTTCGCGCAGCTTGGGCAGTCCCCGCGACAACGAATACCGGTGGTTGCGTGGGTTGTGCGCAGCTTCCGACAACTTGTCGACGGCGACCTTCGGCGAGGGGATGTCGGGATTGCCGAACCCGAGGTCGATCACGTCCGCGCCATCGTGGCGTGCCGCGATCTTCAGATTGTTGATGATCGTGAAGACGTACGGCGGCAGGTTGGTGATTCGACGAAATTCCACCCGATCAACCTAGTCACTGACGACCGAGAAGAGCCGCCCCAATTGCGCCCGCCTTCTCACCCAACTGCGCCGACACGAGGCGCGGATGTGGGCGGTGTTCTGGGGCGTACAGCAAGGACGAAAAGTGCGATGCGATCGCCGGCATGACGACCTCGGAAGACGCAATCACCCCTCCACCGATGACGAGGACGTCGGGGTCCGTCGCGTTCGTCAGGCTGACGAGCCCAACCGCCACGTATCGGGCGAAGCGGTCGACGACCGCCAGCGCGTCCGCTTCCCCGCGGCGCGCACGATCGATGACATCCTCGCCCCGTTCACCACCTGCGAGTCGCGACAGCGCGGTCCCGGACGCGTAACGCTCCCAACATCCTCGAAGACCACACGGACACAACTCGCCGTCGATTTCGACGACGATGTGCCCGATCTCGCCGGCGAATCCGTGCGCACCACGCTGCACCACGCCACCGGAGACGAGACCACCGCCGATTCCCGTGCCGAGCGTGACCATCCACACGTCGGTTGCTCCGCGCGCAGCCCCCACCTTCCACTCGCCATACGCCGCCGAGGTCGCGTCGTTGTCGACGGTCACCGGAACAGACAGCATGGATCGGAGCTGATCGCCGAGCGGCAGCTCGACGGCGCTGCTCAGATTCGGAGACGAGCGAATCACTCCCTGTGGTGTGATGAGTCCCGGCACTCCGACTCCGACGGTGTCGAAGTCGCCGAGGGACGCGAGAAGATCGCTCAACGTGTCAGCGAGCTTGGACGCGTGCGGCGTCGGCACGCGCTCACTTGCAATGACATTGTCGTCGTCATCGAGAAGAACTGCGAGACACTTCGTCCCGCCGACGTCGATGCCGGCGCTGCGCGTCACGACTCGATGCGAGCCTTGAGCTCCTTCAACGTGCTCAAGATCCGCACTTCCGCGCGGCGCTTGACGAAGCCCGGCAACGGAATGATCAACTCGATCGACAAGTCGTAGGAAATCTTCGTCTGATCGCCCTGCGCCTCGAAGGTGTACGCGCCATGGATCTCGCGCATGATGTCACCATCGACCATCGACCAACTGAGTCGACGCGGTGCATTCGCATAGTCGTACTTCAAGGTGAAGTGTGTGCTGCGACCGAGAGCGGATGCCCGATAGTCGACGATGAGCGCACGACCCTGCGCGTCGCGATCCTTGATGTCTGCCTGCTTGACGTCTTTGGCCCACGTGGGATAGTCCGCAAAGGACGTCGCCACGGCAAAGCACTTTTCGGGCGAAGCATTTACGAGAATCGAGTCGGACCCTGAATCCACCATCTCTCCATCTTTGCCGATCGCGAGCGACCGCCGATTATTTTCCTTCGGCCCGCGGAGGGAACACGCCGTCCCGTGAGGCCCACCATCCGTTCAACCCGATCCCCAGCATCGGGACCAGCACCCCGAAGGCAAGCACGCTCCCGGCTTGCCATTGGTAGATGAGCGCAGGATCGCCCCCGCGAGTCCGACCACCACCTGCACGCCGAGACAGGACCACATCGCGAGGCGGGTGCTTCGCGGGCGACCTCGCCCGTCAACAGGAACACTCCCGCAACCGAGATCTCTTCGGTTCGACTCCGCCCTACGGCAGCGAAGTACCCGAGGATGAAGGTCACCACCCCGATCGAAAAGAGCGCAAGATCGACGACCACGACGGCGGTCCGCCACACGTCATCGAAGATCGCAACGGCAAGCGCCGTGACGACGACGAACACCGCGGTCAACCCCACGTTCAGTCGCTGTGTCATGAACCAACCCCTAACACTTCACCGAGACGCCGAGACAGCACTCCGTAGTCGAACTCGGCAACCGCTCGCTCACGCGACGCTAGCCCCATCTCACGCCTGCGCTCACTAGACGACAGCAGTTCTCGCAATGCGGACGCAACGTCATCCACGTTGTCCGGACGCTTGACGACGAGTCCCGTCACGCCGTTGACCACAGCTTCAGCTGCCCCACCACTCTCTCCGGCGAGCTGCGGCACACCACACGAAGCCGCCTCAGCGAAGACGATGCCGAAGCCTTCCTGTTCGAGTCCTCCCCAACGCGAACGACACAACATCGCAGAGACGTCCGCACACCCGTAGAAATCTGCGAGATGTTCGTTCGGCACGCGACCAACGAGTCGTGCCGGTGCACGATGCTTGTCGATCAGGCCGCGGAGACGATCA
>RFNE01000194.1 GCA_009927375.1 Actinomycetota bacterium
GAGAGACTGGTCTATCTCGACCAGTACAGCGGCAAGGTGCTCGCCGAAACTGGATGGGACGCAAGTTGGGGTTCGCTTGCGCAGGCGACATCGTGGGGAATCGACGCCCACATGGGACGTCAAGTAGGCGTGGTCAACGGAATCGCCATGGGAGCGACGTGTCTCGGAGTGTTGGTTTCCTGCATCACCGCACCGATCATGTACCTCAAGCGACGAAGACGAGGTTCGCTCGGCATTCCGCGGAGACCTGTCGGCGTCACGCTCCCCCCGTGGACGAGAGTCGGCGTCATCGTGATCTGTGCGATCTATCCGCTCCTCGGCGCATCGATGATTCTCGTATGGATCATCGACCGAGTACTGATTCGAAGAGTTCCAGCACTCGAGGCGATCTTTTCGCACACGACATCGACTCCTTGAGGTCTGGGGCGTCATCGTGTCGAGGAACCAAGACGGCCTGAATGCCTTCCGAGTGAACTGCACCCATCAGGGATTCCCCGTCACCCGAGTCGGGAAGGTTCTTGAATGCGAACTGCATGGTTCGCAGTTCGACCCGGCAACGGGCGAAGTGCTGACGGGACCAGCTGGCCGACCGCTTCTTCGCTACACAGCCGAAGAACGCGACGGTGGCATCTTCGTCACGGCTCAACCCTGACGAGAATGTATCTCGCTAAGCGCGATCTGCGATTTCCTTCACCACTGCCATCCCATAGAGGATTGCGCCAGTGAGGACGATGAAGAAGATCACGCAACCAAAGCCGAACAATGCAGCTTGTGACATGACTTACCGATCCTTTGACGAGGCGACGAGGAATGCACCGAGCGACAGAATCGACGGCACCCAGACTCCGACAAAGATGCCATTGAGTCGGTCGAATACCTCATCTCCGCTGAAGTAGAGGTAGACGCTCATGACCAAGCTGGCTGCGGCTGCAAGCAAAGTCGTCGCCTGCAGGATTTGTTTTGGTTTCATACCACATACTCCCACATTTCTCGACCTGTGAGATTCACTTCAGCGTGTCGGTTCCGAGCATGCCAGTACCGAGATACTCCTCTTGACGGGTCTTACGGCGTTCGAAGCCCATGTGAGCGACGTCCCCCGCCGAACTTCCACTCTTGTCGACGACATCTCCCCAAATCGGAGCGTCCAAAAAGGACCCTCAGAGCGAACGCGACCGCCCGACTATCGTTTGCGATGGCATGAGCGAACACGGCCCGACCATTGCTGTTGCCCTCCGCGACCTTGGCAAACGATTTGGGGACGTCGTTGCGGTCGATTCAGTGACGCTCGACATCTACGAGGGCGAGTTCCTCACCCTTCTTGGCCCATCTGGTTCCGGCAAGACAACGGTGTTGCGCATGATTGCCGGATTCGAACGACCCTCGTCTGGTTCCGTCGAACTGAACGGCGAAGACGTGACCAACATTCCCGCTTCGCGACGAAACGTCAACACGGTCTTCCAGGACTATGCGCTCTTCCCTCACATGAGCGTGCTCGACAACGTGGAATACGGACTCAAAGTGAAGAAGGTGCCGGCGGACGAACGCAAGCGACGTGCGATGGAAGCGCTCGAGTCGGTCCGCCTCGGAGCACTCGGCGGAAGACTCCCGTCTCAATTGTCGGGTGGTCAGCGACAGCGCGTGGCACTCGCCCGAGCGCTCGTCAACCGACCCAAGGTCCTCCTCCTCGACGAACCGCTCGGCGCGCTCGACCTGAAACTCCGCGAGGAGATGCAACTTGAACTGAAGTCGATCCAAAAAGAACTTGGACTGACCTTCATCTATGTCACCCACGATCAGGGCGAGGCACTCTCGATGAGCGACCGGATCGCGGTGTTCAACGCTGGCCGCATTGAACAGGTCGGGAGCCCACGAGAGATCTACGAGCACCCAACGTCGACGTTCGTCGCCGGCTTCGTCGGTGTGACGAACCTCTTTTCTGGCGATCTGGCCGCTCGTTTGGTCGGTCGACCGGGAACGTTCACGCTGCGACCCGAACACGTCGAAGTCCTGGCGTCGAGTGATACCCGCGGCCATGACGCCACCGTGTCCGGAGTGCAGTACCTCGGTCCCGTCTCGCATGTCTTTTGCGAGGTGGACGGCGGGGGTAAGGTCATTGCAAGTTCTGCAAGCACCAGTTCCACGGCGGTGTCGATCGGCCAGCGAGTGAAGATCGCCTGGCCAGCCGATGCGGCCGTGGAGATCACCTGATCAGTGCGGGCAGACCATCACTACACAAGGGGGAAATGATGAGAAAGATCACTACAGCGATCATCGCCTCGGCATTCGCCGTCGCGATGCTCGGAGCCTGCGGAGGCTCTAGCGACTCAACCGACACTGGTGACAGTGCGGCTGCAACATTGGGCGAAGGCGAGGGTGAAGTCAACCTCGTCGCCTGGGCCGGATACGTCGAGGACGGGTCGACCGACCCGGCAGTCGACTGGGTCAGCGACTTCGAAGCCGAGACCGGCTGCCAAGTCAACGTGAAGATCGGCAACTCCTCGGACGAAATGGTCGAGTTGATGCAGAGCGGCGAATACGACGCCGTCTCGGCGTCGGGTGACGCAACCTTGCGCCTGATCGCAGGTGGAGATGTCGCACCGGTCAACACCGACCTCATCCCGAACTACGCGGACGTCTTCGAAGGACTGAAGAACAAGCCATGGAACTCCGTCGACGGCGTGTCGTACGGCGTGCCCCACGGTCGCGGCGCGAACCTCCTCGTGTACAACACCGAGGCCGGTCCTGCACCGACGTCGATCGTCGACATGTTCTCGCCTGACAGCCCGTACGCAGGAAAGATCAGCGTCTACGACAGCCCGATCTACATCGCGGACGCGGCCATCTATTTGATGGCGACGCAGCCAGAGCTTGGCATCACCAACCCGTACGCACTCGACCAGACGCAGTTCGACGCGGCAATCGCTGCACTCGAGACGCAGAAGTCGATCGTCAGCCAGTACTGGGCGTTGTACACCGACCAGCAGGCTGCTCTCGAGGCTGGAAGTGTCACGCTCGGCACCACCTGGCAGGTCATCGTCAACCTCGCGACGGCGAACGGCGCCAAGATCGCCTCGACGTTGCACAAGGAAGGCGCAACCGGCTGGTCAGACACCTGGATGATCTCGAGCAAGGCCAAGCACCCGAACTGCGCCTACATGTGGCTGAACCACATCATCGCTCCGCAGGCCAACGCCGCGGTTGCCGAGTGGTTCGGTGAGGCGCCGTCGAACTCCAAGTCCTGTGCATTGACCGCAGACCCCAACCACTGCGCGACGTACCACGCAGATGACGAGGCGTACTTTGCCAACGTCTGGTACTGGACCACCCCGACCACGAAGTGCCTCGACGGACGTAGCGACGTCGAGTGCGTTCCGTACAGCGAATGGGTGAACGCCTGGAACAAACTGCGCGCCTAGCGCAACCACGCAACTCACGAGCGGGCCGGGAGAAATCCCGGTCCGCTCTGGCGTTGGCGGCCGTGTTGTCGGGGCCACTCGCCTGGCTCCTCGTCGTGTACGTCGGGTCACTGTCCCTGCTCATCGTCAGTGCGTTCTTCAGCCTGGACGACTTCACCGGCAAACCGACGAATGAACTGACGACGAGCAACGTCGTCGAAGCTTTCACCCAGAGTGAATACGTCTCCCTCGTGCTCCGCAGCATCGGCGTTGCAGCCTGTGCGACGGTGATCTGCCTCGCGCTCGCCCTCCCCACGGCGTTCTACATCTCGCGCCTCGCCTCGCGACGCACGAAGCGTGGGCTCGTGGTGGCGATGCTCCTGCCACTGTGGACCGGGTACTTGGTCAAAGCATTTGCGCTCCGCGCGGTGTTCGAACCTGGCTCGGAGTACGGCGACGGAGGTCTCCTCAAGGGCCTGCTCGGGTGGTCTCCTGGATTTGGCTACTTCGCCGTCATCCTCACCCTTGCGTACTTGTGGTTTCCCTACATGCTGCTCCCGATCCATGCGGGATTCGAGCGCCTCCCGGACTCACTCATCGACGCCTCGAGCGACCTCGGCGCCGGAACGCTTCGCACGTTCGTCTCGGTGATCGCCCGCAGCTCGTTCCATCGATCGCTGCCGGCAGCATCTTCACCTTCTCGCTCTCCCTCGGCGACTACATCACCGTGAAGATCGTCGGAGGAACGGCCCAGATGATCGGCAACATCATCGAGCGCGCACTCCTCGCCCCGAACCAGCCACTCGCCGCGGCATTCACCCTGTGGCCAATCGGCATCATGGTCGTCTACCTGTCGATCATGGGTCGACTTGGAGCTTTCAGGAACCTCTGATGCAGCTGTCGAAAGGTTCCCGTGTCGCCCTTCGCGCGACCACCTATCTCACGCTCGGCGTGCTGTACACCCCGCTCGTCCTGGTCTTCGTGTTGTCGTTCAATTCTGAGCGCTCACTGGCCTGGCCACCCGCAGGCTTCTCCACCCGCTGGTGGTCCACGTTCCTCGACGTCGAGAGCGCCCGCGAGGCGTTGCTCTCCTCGGCCCGCATCGCACTCATCGCGATGACGATCGCCGTTGTTCTCGGCACGCTGCTCTCCTTTGCCCTCCATTCGTTCACCTTCTTCGGCAAGAACGTCGTGAGCTTCCTCGCCGTCCTCCCGATCGCACTGCCCGGCATCGTGACCGGCGTGGCACTGCGCAACACCTTCGTGCGCTTCGGAGTCGACCTCGGACTGCTCTCGGTCGTCGTGGGTCACGCGACGTTTTGCATCGTGGTCGCCCACAACAACGTGATCGCTCGACTCCGACGAATCGCACCCAACTTGCGCGAAGCATCGGCGGATCTCGGGGCCTCAGAGTGGCAAACGCTGCGATACGTGACCTGGCCACTCATCCGCTCGGCAGTCATCGCCGGCGGAATCCTCGCCTTCGCGCTCAGTTTCGATGAGGTCGTGGTCACGACCTTCACCGCGGGAGCGGGCATCCAGACCCTGCCCCAGTGGATTCTGAACAACTTCTCGCGACCGAACGTCCTTCCCTACGTCACCGTCGTGGCGACGATCGTGCTCGTCATCTCGCTCCCGCTCGCGTGGCTCGCCCAGAGGCTTTCCGACTCACATCTCGACGACTAGTTCGACCCGCTCACATGGTGAGTGGGTGACGAACACATCCACATTCGGTATGAATGTGTGTGACATCAGGTATCGAATGTCTTCGTCGTCACGAATGGCACTCTGTTCACTGGCGGCGCGCATTTCGCGGAAGGCTCCCATCCTGAGTCTCACCGTATCTTCTTCATTTTTCCAAGTTTTCTCACTCGGCATTGTTGCTCCAGTCAAATTTACTCCAAATGACCGGAATCTCATTTTTGCATCAGTCAGGGTTGCATCTGACAGATTTGCGCCCGCAAGATTTGTTGACTTCCGAAATTGAGTCCACAACTTGGTTCCAGAAAGATACGAATTCTCCCGAGAGAAATCTCCCTTGCCCATCATCCAGAAACGTCGGGCCTCTCAAATTCGCTCCGACAAATCGCCATTTGAAAGGTTCCCTCGGGGCTACCCGGCGCGGACACTCCCTTCGGTTGATGAAGTGTGGCCAATGCCATCTGGCCCATACCCACGAGCATTGACTGCCAACTACCCCATATTGATGCCTCACAGACTCCGAGTCGCCTTCACCCTCCATCCTCATGTGATGAACCAAGAATTCAGG
>RFNE01000247.1 GCA_009927375.1 Actinomycetota bacterium
GATGGGAGATTTGAACTCCCGGCCTCCACGTCCCGAACGTGGCGCGCTACCAAGCTGCGCTAATCCCCGGTATTTCCGGGTCGAAGCCTAACTGGCGGTCGTCGAAGTCTGACTGGCGATCCCGTGCTGGGATTCCTGCCACTCGCCACCAGTCGCGACGGCTTTCGCTGCGCGCTGGAGTCGCAGTGCATCGAGCGGCTTGATGATCCAGCCCTCTGCACCGCTGCGCTTGGCGAGATGGACGTCGGCTTCGCGATCCAACAGCATCAATACGGGAACGTGTGGAATGCGATGGTCGGAGTGGTCGAGGCGGAGATTCATCGTGATCGCCATTCCACCCATCGAACCCACCTGCAGGTCGAGGATCGCAAGGTCTGGTGTTCGTGTGGCGATGGCTTGGGGAACGTCTCGACCGTTGCGGCACACGGTGAATGACGTGTCCGGTGCGCCGAGGGCGGCAAGGACGTCATCGAGAACCCATTGAGCATCGGTTGCGAGCAGGATGTGCATCGTCGACAGCCTACTCTCAGGCCCTTCGCTCGGCGATGCCCTCAAGTGCAGAGGCGATGGTTGTCAGTCCGTCCAACGATGTGACGTCATGTGCCATGAGATCGACGGTGGCGACCTTCACGTCACCACCGACAGTCTCGCGGAGCGAATCGAGCCGAGTGACCTCACGCAAGCGTCGTTCGGAGAGTTGCTGGTGGACAGCGGCATGTCGGGGAGACGCGATGTGATCGTTCGTCGTCGCGACACCAAAGTCGGGCGTCATCGCATTGCAGATCACCGCGCTGAGTGAGATGTTCTGGCGTTTCAGCTCCCCGATGATGAACGTTGCTTCGCGTATCGGTTCTGCTTCGGGAGAGGTGACGACGACGTAGGTCGTCGAACGATCTCGGAGCACGGCATTGATCGATTCGGCGCGATCGCGGAAGCCTTGATCGAGTCCCTCGAAGGCCGCAAAGAAGCCGATGACATCGGTGATGACATCGGCTCCGACGAGTCGGGTGACCGCCTTGAAGATTGGTGTGAGTGCCGCACTCACGATCTTTAGTCCGCCGCGTGCAGGTGCGAGGAAGGTGCGATAGACGCGATGGTCGAGGAAGCGCACCAAGGTGTTCGGTGCGCCGAGGAAGTTCAGCGCCTCGCGTGATGGCGGGGTGTCGACGATGACGAGGTCGAATCGGTCGTCACGGTGCAACTGAAAGAGCTTCTCCGCAGCCATGTATTCCTGGGTGCCACCAAGTTGACGGGCGATGCTCGAAAAGAGCGCATTGTTGTGGATGCGCTCGGCTTGCTCAGCGGACGTACTCGTCGACGCAATGAGGTCGACGAATGTCTGGCGCGCGTCCAGCATCATCGCCCACAGTTGACCGTCTCCGAAGTTCGACACCAGCGACGGTTCATTCGAAAGTTCGCCTCTCACTCCGAGGGCATCGGCGAGGCGTTTGGCCGGATCGATCGTGACGACGCACACTTTTCGTCCTTCTTGTGCAGCGCGAAGTGCGAGGGCTGCCGCGGTCGTCGTCTTTCCGACTCCACCCGAGCCCATGCACACGAGCAGTTGTGTTGAGTGAGCAGTCATTATCGCGTCTCGTTTTCGAGGAGTGCCGTTGTCAGGGACTCGACGACATTCGGTGAGTCGACGTCGGGCAACGTGATTCGGCTGAGTGGAAGGAGTGTCTGCAGCGTCTCAATCGATTCGAGCTGAAGTTGACGTCGCGAGCGGTAAAACTCGACGCTTCTCCGCATTGCTTCTGACGTGCACGTCTCACCCGTGGTGTCGTCGTCGGGGAGGACTCGGTTGACGACGATCGGTCCGAGGGCGATGCCGATCTCATCCTCGATGGCGAGTGCCGTGTCGACGGTTTCGGTCACGGGCGTGGTCGCGGGCAAGGTGACCATCACCACGCTGCATCGGGCATGATCAGCGAGGAACTCACCGACTTCGGCAGCCTGTGTCGCAATCAGACCTGAACGAATGCCGCCGCGAATTCCGTGTGCGACCCTGAGGAAAGTGAGTGCGTGTCCTGCAGCAGGACCGTCGACGACGATGAGATCGTGGTCGGATGCACGGTCGAGGGCTTTGATGCGACCGAGCACGAGTAAGTCGTCAAGCCCAGGCGCGGCAGCAGCGATGACGTCGAGGATTCCGGTGGAGGCGAAGCGCTTGGCCAGTCGGCCGAGACCATGGTGCTCGAGGTAGTCGACGAGTGCGTCGCCAGCCGTGAGCGACATGGTCGTGATGTGTCCGTCGCCACTTGTGAGTTCCGTGGGAATTGGCTTGCCATCGAGTTCGACGAAGAGCACGCGCAGGCCTCGTCGCGCTGCAGCGCACGCAAGGGCAGCAGATACCGTTGTCTTGCCAACTCCGCCTTTCCCCGCGACGATGATCGTGCGGGACGAGGCGAACACATCATCAACGGTCACGCATCCTCCGGAGGTTTCAATGCGCAGGTTACCCAGTGCGGCGCGTTGGGCATTGCTCGTCCTCGGAATCATGTGCGGTGTTCTGCCTGGGTCCCAATCGGCAAGTGCCGAGTCTGCCGCGGACCTCGCTCCCGTAGACGTGGTCGCGGTCAGTGGACTCATCGATCATGTGGTCGTCGATGAAATCGAGACGGCGCTCGAGCGTTCGACGACGAATGGCGCCCAAGCCGTGGTGCTACAGGTCAATTCACGCGGCGCGATCGTGTCACCTGAGCGATTCGCTGAGCTGTTGAAGAACGTCGCAGACGCGAAGATCCCCGTTGCTGTCTGGGTCGGGCCGACTGGAGCTCGTGCATATGGACTGTCGGCACAGTTGCTCACCGTCGCTGACGTCAGTGCGATGGCGCCTGGTTCGCGTATTGGGTTCACTGGAAAGTTGCTCGCGGTGAACGGGAACGAAGTCTCCTTCGGCGATGCTGACGCAACGCTGCGCACGTCCAGCCTCGGATTCACGGAGGCGCGTGAGCGTGGAGCGCTGAAGTACGCCAAGGAAGACGAAGGTGTCCCAGTGGTGCGCAACATGTTGTATGCGCTCGACGGTTTGACGATCGAGGGCAAGGTGTTGAATACCACGGTCGAGACGCTCGATGACTCTGGTCAGATCGTTCTCGATGCGGCGACTGCGCGATTCTTCAAGTTGGGTCTGATCGGTCAGTTGATGCACACGGTGGCGAGCGTGCCGGTGGCGTATCTGTTGTTCGCCATCGGTTTGTCGCTCCTCGTCTTTGAGTTCTTCACCGCAGGTATCGGCATCGCAGGTTCGGTCGGCGCGATCTGCGCAGCTTTCGGAACCTATGGGCTCAGCGAACTTCCCGCCCGCGGCTGGGCCGTTGCCTTGCTCGTTGCCGCGGTCGTCGCGTTCGCGATCGACGTGCAGGTCGGTGTTCCGAGGTTGTGGACCGGCATTGGTTTGGCGATGTTCACGATTGCCTCGCTGTTCCTCTATCAGCCGATCGATGGTTCGTCGATGCGACTGTCGTGGCTGACGTTTGGCAGCGGCATCGCGATGATGGCCCTCGCATTCATCGTCGGCATGCCGTCGATGGTGCGCACGCGATTCGCGACCCCGACCATCGGACGTCAGTGGATGATCGGACTCGAGGGTGTCGTCTTGCGCGACGTGTCGCCCGATGGTCTCGTCGAATTGCAGGGTGCACAGTGGCGTGCGCGCACCAACAGGTCGACGCCACTCGTTGCAGGATCACCTTGTCGAGTCGCGGCAATCGATGGTGTCACGCTCGAGGTCGAGCCACTCGAAGGGGCGGCCCGCGACTATCGCGAGATGCGCAAAGACAAGCGTGACTGACGTCAACGCCCAGCGACGGCAGGCGGCAGAGGTCGCGCACCTCGAGCCGATCGACTGGCTACTTCTTATCGTCCCCGGGCTCGTGTGGGGAAGCTCTTTTTATTTCATCGCCATTGGTCTTGAGTCGTTTGCTCCGGGATTGATCACGCCGATGCGCGTGTTGTTCGGGTGCATCACACTCACCTTCATCCCGCAGTCGCGACGTCCAGTCGAACGTGCGGCGTGGCCGATGATCGCGCTGCTGTCGATTGTGTGGATGGCGGTACCGCTCACGGTGTTCCCTTTCGCCGAGCAACACGTGTCCAGCAGCGTGACGGGGATGTTGAATGGTGCGACGCCGATCTTCGCAGCCATGGTCGCAGCGGTGATCGCCCGCTCGTTTCCACCCCGCGGTCAATTCTTGGTCTTGCAATCGGCACCTTCGGAGTCGTCTTGATTGCACTTCCGACCGTGCGTGAGGGCTCATCAAGTGCCTTTGGAGTCGCGCTTATCGTGCTCGCGCTCGTGATGTATGGATTCGCGCTGAACATCGCCTCGCCGCTCCAGCAGCGGTACGGATCGCTTGCAGTGCTGTGGCGAGCAGAGATCATTGCGGTCGTCCTGCTTGCTCC
>RFNE01000344.1 GCA_009927375.1 Actinomycetota bacterium
CCAAGGATCACGTGAAGCCGGGTGCGACCGTGATTGACGTCGGCGTCTCGCGCATCGAATCGAAGATCGTCGGCGACGTCGACTTCGACGAAGTGCAGAAGGTTGCTGGTGCGATCACCCCGATGCCTGGTGGCACCGGACCGATGACGATCGGGTGTCTGCTCGAGAACACGCTGTCCGCGGCAAAGATGCTCGGAGCGTTTCCCGCCTAAGCAGCTGGGTTCGTCACCTCGACGGTGCAACCCCCACCGCGACAGTCGAGGATCTTGAATTTCACACCGCTCTCAGTGACGGTGTCGCCGACCTTCGGATTCACCTTGAACGTCGTTGCATCATTGGTGATGATCGGGCCTGAACCACCCCAAGCGTCCATGAGTACTCGGTAGATGACGACTCGTTCAGTTCGAACCTCTGCGACGATTGCAGTGGTCGCGTTCTTGCGAACGACCACCATCTTGTTCAGTGTGTTAGGCGTATCAAGGTCGTCCAGGTAGTGAACCGTGGTGCCTGTTGCGGTAATGCAGTCCACTTGATTGTCGTCGAACCATGCCGAGATCCACTTGTGCCAGGCGAAGAATGAGTCAGATTGTTGACCAGTCGAACCTGTTCCCATGATGTCCCAGCCTTTGGTGAAGTCCTGTGCCGGGGAATTGAAGTCGTACAGGTCGATGAATCCCAGCAACGAGTGGCCCATTTCGTGGGGAATGAGCGATGGGGTCGTGATCAACGACGAATAGATGGGTCCAGATGGAGTTGGAATGGGCCTGTTCCACGCACCGTTCACATTGGTGTACTCGGCCGCCGCGCGGAATGCGACACCAACCACGCTGATTCGTCGGTCATCGAGCATCGCAATCACGGTCTCGTAACTCGGGAGGTTCCAGGAAACCGGAGTGTGCGAGAGGATTCGCGTCATGAGTTCGGTGCGGTCGCACTTGTCGCAATTGCCAATGAGGCCCTCGTCGGTTGCGGAGTATGGAACCTTCAGGATCGTCGGCTTCTTGGTTGCCGCATCAGTCGGGGTCCACACGAAGTTCAGATTGAGTCGGCCGAGTGACTGGGCGCGATAGAAGTCGGTGTACTTCTTCGTCATGTCGACCATCTCTAGGTAATTGCGACCATTTGACCCAGTGTCGGAGAACTGGACGGGAATCACGAGCACTCGTGGATTCGTCCATGAACCTCGGAAGCTTGGTCGCGGAAAGCCGAGAGTGTTGGGGGATTCAAACGACTTGAGCTTGCATTCACTGGTGGCGGCAAATGCGGTGTCTGGCGAACCGTCGGGGCGGGGCCCTTGGGCACGGTGCTCGTTGTGGTCTTTCCGGCAGCCACCTTGACCCATACCCGCTTCTTGGAGACGAGACGACAGGCGAATGTCGTCCCACTCACGATCTTCGTCGAACCGACCTTCGTGCACGAACTCGTCGCTGCGCTTGCCGAGTTGGGTGGTGTGACGAGCGGGAGGGAGAGTGCGACGAGAGCGGAGACGAGCAGTCGTTTCATGGCAGAGAGAATAATCGCCGAGTACTAGAAGGTGTACTTAATGTGCGGCAGGTGCCTGCATGCGACGCGCAGCCGACTGGGTGAGCCGGTCGAGGATCGTTGCCATGATCACGACGGCGAGCCCCACTTCGATGCCGAGTCCTGCACCATTTGCTCCTGTGAGCGCCTCGATTGAGCGGTAACCGAGGCCGCCACCACCGACCATGCCGGCGATGATCGCCATCGCGAGCACCATCATCACCATCTGGTTGACGGCGAGGATGATCGACGGCATCGCAAGCGGAATGCGCACGCCCCACAACACTTGTCGCTGCGAGGCGCCGAATGTGGTCGCCGCTTCGACCGATTCCGGATTCACTTGGCGAATGCCGAGAGCGGTGAGTCGAATGCCTGGTGGAATCGCATACACGACCGCTGCGACGACCCCTGGTACGGGGCCAACAGTGAAGATCATCACGAAGGGGATCGCATAGATCAGTGGTGGGATCGTTTGTAGCGAATCCAGCAGTGGCGAGAACGCGGCTTCGACTTTCGGTCGACGTCCGAGCCACACGCCGATCGGCACTGCGATGAGAATAGA
>RFNE01000141.1 GCA_009927375.1 Actinomycetota bacterium
CTCGCCTACGTTCCCGAAGATCGCCTCGGCATGGGGCTCGTGCCGTCGATGTCGATCCTCGACAACCTCTTGCTGACGCGCGACCGAGAAGTGCTCGTGGATCGTGCAGGCGTGCGCCCCGAGGCCACTCGGTTGATCGAACAATTCGAGATCAAGGCGAACGGCCCGGATCACCTGGCACGCAAACTGTCCGGAGGAAACGCCCAGAAGGTGTTGCTCGCGAGAGAGCTTTCTGGAGGAAGGACTGCGACCAAGTTGCTCGTCGTGTGCTCGCCGACGCGCGGTCTCGACGTTGGTGCGATCGAAACCGTGCGCAGACTCCTGAACGACGCACGGAGCGCGGGGCAGGCGATCCTGCTCATCTCGGAAGATCTGGATGAGGTCATGTCGCTCGCCGATCGAGTGCTCGTGCTGTATCGAGGGTCGATCGTGCACGAGACGCCAGGCGAGACGGCGAACCTGTCCACGGTCGGCGCGGCGATGGCCGGTGTCCTCGGGGGAGCGAACTAGTCGTGCGTCTTCCCGTTCGCATCATCTTCGAGCAGCGTGGCGAGGCGCCAAAGCGTCTGTCGGCGATCGTTCCTCTCGCAAGCGTGTTCGCGGCCCTGTTCTTTGGCGCGATCTTCCTTCTCGCAACCGGATACTCGCCGTGGGGCACCTACTCGAACATGGTCAATGACAGCTTCGCGTCGTCGCGCGGACTGACCGACACGTTGGCGTTGTCCACGGTGCTCATCTGCACCGGAATCGCAGCGGCCTTCGCCTTCCAGATGAACGTCTACAACATCGGCGGTGAGGGTCAGTTGTATCTCGGCATGATCGGCGGGTCATGGGCGGGAATCGCGCTCGGTGACCACTTGCCATCACTCATCATGGTCCCACTGGTATTGATCTTCGGTGCGCTCGCTGGTGCCGCGTGGATCTTCGTGCCTGCATTCGTTCGCTCCCGGTTGGGGACGAGTGAAATCGTGTCCACCTTGCTCCTCACGTACGTCGCAGCGAGCCTGATCGAATACGTGATCTACACGCCTGGCAGCTTCTTCCGCAATCCGAACACCTCGTTCCCGCAGGGTCGCCTCGTCGCGGCGTCCGCGAAGCTCTCGTCGTTCGGCGACTCGCGGCTCTATCCGACGATCTTCTTGTCGATCATCGTCGCCATCGTCCTCTATTGGATGGTCAAGCGGACCGAGTTCGGCTATCGCATCAACGTCATTGCCGACTCGCCACGGGCAGCTCATTACGCGGGTATCAATGCCAAGCGCACGACGATGTCGGTCATGCTGATCTCGGGCGCGCTCGCCGGGCTCGGTGGGGCACTGTTGATCGTCGGGCCATACGGAAAGATCGAGCCGAGCATCGTGAATCTGGGCTATGGCTATGCCGGAATCGTCATCGCGGCCCTCGCCCGCAACAACCTCGCCGCGATCGTCGTCAGCGCGATCTTGTTCTCTGGCTTGCGCGTGGGTGGAGAGAAGCTCCAATCTCGACCGACACCCCGATTCACATCGGCGTGATGCTGCAGGGCGCAATCCTGCTCTTTGCACTCGGAGGCGAGGCCTTCCGCCGCTACAAGATTCGCATCGTGCGCGTGCAGGCGGTGGCGACGTGAACTCGAACATCTGGCTGTTGACGTTCGCCGACTCGATCGCGATCGCAACGACGCTCATCCTGGCCGCTCTCGGCGCGCTCTTCACCGAGCGTTCTGGTGTGCTCAACCTCGGCATCGAAGGCATCCTGCTCACTTCCGCCATCAGCTCGTTCCTTGCCGCCGATTCCACGGGCAGCATCTGGGTCGGACTGATCGTCGGATCGCTCGTGGGTGCGATCATGGCCTCGATTCATGCCGTGTTGTCGGTCGTCTTCAGGGCGAACCAGATCGTCGCCGGCCTCGCACTCGTCATCTTTGGCACGGGTCTCGCCAACTTCCTCGGGAAGCCCGCAGAAGGAAAACCCATCACGGTGATCAAGCCGCTGAGCTTCGGCGCGCTTTCCGACATCCCGCTCATCGGACCAGTCGTGTTCGGCCAGGACATCATCACCTACGGCTCGCTCGTCGTTGCCGTCGTGGCGTCGCTCTATCTGTTCCGCACTCGACCGGGTCTCGAACTTCGTGCGACCGGTGATGACCCCGCCACCGTCGACTCCCAAGGTCTTTCGGTTGCATCCATTCGCCTGCGTTACACGATCTTCGGTGGGCTCCTCGTCGGTCTCGGTGGAAGTTGGCTCATGTTGGCCCAGAGCGCCGCGTGGCACCAGGCGGCGACGACGAACGGTCTCGGCTGGATTGCCTTGCGCTCGTCGTGTTCGCCGGCTGGCGCCCCAATCGCATCATCTTCGGCGCCGTGCTCTTCGGCTTCACCCTGCAGTTGCCCTTCACGCTGCAGGCCGAACAGATCACGATCATCCCGTCGGCGTTCATGCAGATGCTTCCGTATCTCGCCACACTGATCGCCCTCATCGCGCTCAGCCGTCCCGGCAGTCGCAACCTCCTCGGTGCGCCCAAGGCGCTCGGCACTCCGTTCGTGCGCGACGAACGCTGAGATCGTCGTGATGATCGACGCCTCCAGTTCCGACGAGGAGATCCTCGACGTCCTGCACCGCACGGCAGACGCAGTTGCCGGCGTTCTCCAGGCGAACACCGACTGGTCGCTGTCGGGGAAGCGCGCGACGCAGTATTCGGTCGATCTCGCCGCAGATGCGGCTGCACTTGCGGTGCTGCACGGCGCGGGCTGTGCAGTGTTGAGCGAGGAGAGTCAGATCACCGGCGAGTGGAAGACCGGCGGATTGTTGGTCGTCATGGACCCGCTCGACGGCTCGACGAATGCAAGCAAACGAGTTCCGTGGTACGCCACCGCACTCTGTGCGATCGACGCTGACGGCATGCGAGCGTCGCTCGTCGTCAACCAGGCCTCGGGTCGTGACCGCTATTGGGCGACACGCGGAGGCGGGGCATTCCACAACGGCATTCGCCTTCAGGTCGCCGAACGGAACACACTTCGTGACTCCGTCATCGGCATATCTGGTCTACCGAGCTTTCGACCAGCCTGGGGGCAATTTCGTGCGCTCGGTGCGGCGGCACTCGACATCTGCCTCGTCGCCACCGGCGCGCTCGATGGCTGGATCGACTTCAACAGCCACGGCGTGTGGGACTACCTCGCAAGTGTGCTCGTGTGCCAGGAAGCTGGCGTCGTCGTAAGTGAGTTCCAGTCGCGTGATCTCGTCGTCACCCAGTACGCCGAGAAGCGCACTCCGCTCGTGGCGAGCTCACGAGAGTTGTTGGACGAGCTGCGCGCAGTGCGCGAGCAACACCAGTCGCGCTAGGCGACCGCCGCGCCGAACAGGCTGCCGATCGCCATGGTGATGGCCATCGCGATCAATCCGCCGACGATCACGCGTGCAATCGGGCGCTGAGGCTTTGCGCCACCGAAGCGGGCTCCGCTGAAGCCGAGAAGCGCAAGACCGACCACGACGATGCCGATGGTCGAGTAGTAGCGCAGCGAGGTTGACGAGAGCCACATGGCCACGAGTGGAATCGCGCCGCCGATGCTGAACGCGGCCGCAGAACTGACGGCGGCCTCGACTGGGCGCGCGGTCGACTGCTCGGTGATGCCGAGCTCTTCCGCCAAGTGAATTGCAAGTGCATCGCGTTCAGTCAGCTCGACTGCAACCTGCTTGGCGAGGTCGTGACGGAGACCCTTGGACTCGAAGATGCCCACCAATTCCGCAAGCTCGCGCTCCGGGAGGTTCTCGAGTTCCCACTTCTCTTTGGAGATATCGGCGTGTTCGGTGTCGCGCTGCGAACTGACCGACACGTACTCGCCAAGTGCCATCGATGCCGCGCCTGCAACGAGAGCGGCTACTCCAGCGGTCATGATCGCCGACTTGCTCGCATCCGATGCGGCCACACCGAGGACGAGACAGGCCGTCGAGATGATGCCGTCGTTTGCCCCAAGGACCATCGCCCGAAGGACGTTGGCGCGGTGGCTGGAGTGGGTTTCGTCATGCGTGGCCATGGCTCAATTGTCGCACAGGAGTTCACCAATCACACGAGGTGAGGAGTCATGAGTGACGCCTATCCCAGGTTGGTGTTGCCCGTAGAATGGAAAGTCGACGCGATCGACATCGCTCACGTC
>RFNE01000112.1 GCA_009927375.1 Actinomycetota bacterium
GCCATGGGCGAAGCTGCGGTGAAGGCGGCGAAGGCCGTCGGCTACTACAACGCCGGCACGGTCGAGTTCATCTTCCAGGACAACGACTTCTTCTTCCTCGAGATGAACACGCGCCTGCAGGTCGAACACCCGGTCACCGAGGTGATCACGGGTATCGACTTGGTCGAGTGGCAGATTCGCGTCGCCTCGGGCGAGAAGCTGCCGATGACGCAGAAGCAAGTCGCTGCGCGTCGCGACGGTCACGGCATCGAGGTGCGCATCAACGCAGAGAACCCAGCGGGCGGCAAGTTCCTCCCCTCGCCTGGCACGATCACCAAGTTGACGACGCCCGATGGTTTCGGCACGCGCTTCGACGGTGGTTACGAAGCCGGCGACACCGTGAGTCAGTACTACGACAACCTCGTCGGCAAGTTGATCGTGTGGGGCAAGGATCGCGACACCGCGATCGCACGCACGATCCGCGCACTCGATGAGATGGTGATCGAAGGCGTGCACACGACCATCCCCGCAGACCGCGCCATCCTCGCGCACCCCGACTTCGCAGCCGTCACGCACTCGACGAAGTGGGTCGAAGAGACCCTCGATCTGTCGAACCTGACCTCGAGCGCAGGATCGGGCGAGGCGCCAGAGGACGGACTGGTCGAGCGCTCGACGACCGTCGAGGTCAACGGCAAGCGCTTCGACGTGAAGATGTGGGTCCCGGAGACGACGGGCGTCGTGGCGAAGAAGTCCAAGAAGCCGACCCGCACGGGTGGATCCTCGGGATCCGGCGGTGGCTCGGGAGAGGTCGCCGCCCCGATGCAGGGCACGATCGTCAAGGTCAACGTCGAGGTCGGCCAGACCGTGGCGATCGGCGACTCGGTCGTCGTGCTCGAGGCGATGAAGATGGAGAACCAGATCGCCGCCGAGAAGGCCGGCAAGGTCACCAAGGTGAACGTGAAGCAGGGCGACACCGTCGGCTCTGGCGACGTCCTCGTCGTTATCGAGTAAGCCCCACGGGCGCTCGCGACTAGTTTGTCTGCGTGACCGAAGAGCCCGTCGACCTCACCGCTGAGGAACAGTCGTCGGGCGGCCTCGAGGCCGAGCGCCAGCGCCGAATCGCCGCCATTGAGTCCATGCGGGAGGCGGGCGTCAACCCCTATCCGTACCGATTCGATCGCACCCACCAACTCGGCGAGATCCGCGCCAGCCACGGCTCGCTCGAGCCGGGCACCGAGACCACCGATGTGGTCACCGTCGCGGGCCGCATCATGCTCAAGCGCGACCAGGGCAAGTTGATCTTCTGCACCCTGCGCGATCGCTCGGATGACATCCAGCTCTTCGTCTCAAAGTCCGTCGTCGGCGACGACGTCTTCGACGCGATCAACACCTACAACCTGGGCGACTGGGTCGGCGTGACCGGCACGGTGATGACGACGCGCAAGGGCGAGTTGTCGGTGAAGGTGACGAGCGCACAACTGCTCGCCAAGGCCGTGCGACCACTCCCCGACAAGTGGCACGGCATCACGGACGTCGACACGCGCTATCGCCAGCGATACGCAGACCTCATCATCAACGAAGAGGCACGTCGCACCTTCGAGATTCGCCATGCCACCATCTCGAGCTTCCGCCGCACGCTCGCCGGTCAGGGCTTCATCGAAGTCGAGACCCCGGTGCTGCACATGGAGGCCGGTGGCGCACACGCACGACCCTTCATCACCCACCACAACGCACTCGACATGCAGCTGTACCTGCGCATCGCCCTCGAGCTGCACTGAAGCGACTCATCGTCGGTGGGATGGAGCGCGTGTACGAGATCGGTCGCGTGTTCCGCAACGAGGGCATCTCGACGCGGCACAACCCGAGTTCACGATGATGGAGAGCTACCAGGCCTTCGGCGACTACACCGAGACCATGGCGCTCACCGAGACGCTGATCGTCAATTCCGCACGCGATGCGCTCGGCACGAGCGTCGTCACCATCAACGGCGAGGAGTTCGACCTCGACAAACCGTGGAAGCGGGTGCGCATGATCGACCTCGCAAGCGAGGCCACCGGCGTGACGCTGCATCCCTCCCAGCCCGTGGCTGACGTGCGCAAGGTCGCCGACACGCACTCGGTGAAGTGGGAGAAGCACTGGGGCTCGGCCGCATCATCGAGGAAATCTTCGCTGAGCTCGCCGAGAAGAACCTGCAGCA
>RFNE01000101.1 GCA_009927375.1 Actinomycetota bacterium
CGCCTTCGAGAGCTCGGTCTTGCCCACGCCGGTGGGGCCCAGAAACAGGAAGCTGGCGATCGGCCGGTTGGGATCGCTCAGACCCGCCCTTGAACGCTGGATCGCATCGGCGACGGCGGTGACGGCCTGGCTCTGGCCGATCACGCGGGTGTGCAGCTCGTCTTCGAGGTGGAGCAGTTTCTCCATCTCGCTCTGCACCAGCTTGGCCACCGGAATGCCGGTCCACTTGGCGATCACCTCGGCGATGTCGTCTTCGGTGACCTCCTCGCGCAGCAGAGTCTTGCCCGCCTCACCGCGGGCGGCGGCGGCGTTGAGCTCCTCCTCCTTGGCGGCGAGCGTCTTGTGCAGCTCGGCCAGGGTGCCGTATTCGAGCTCGGCGGCCTTGTTGAGGTCGTAGTTGCGCTTGGCCTGCTCGACCTGCAGCTGCACCTGCTCGATCTCTTCTTTAATGGCACTCACCTCATCGATGGCGCCCTTCTCGGCCTGCCACTGGGCGTTGAGGGTGCTCTGCTGCTCGCGCAGTTCGGCCAGTTCCTTGTCGAGCCGCTCGAGCCGGTCGCGGCTGGCCGCGTCGGATTCACGGCCCAGGGAGAGCTTCTCCATTTCGAGCTGCAGAATGCGGCGATCGAGCTCGTCGATCTCCTCGGGCTTGGAGGTGATCTCCATCTTGAGGCGCGCCGCCGACTCATCGACCAGGTCGATGGCCTTGTCGGGCAGGAAGCGATCGGCAATGTAACGGCTGCTCAAGACAGCAGCCGCCACCAGGGCGTTGTCGGCGATGCGCACGCCGTGGTGCACCTCGTAGCGCTCCTTGAGACCCCGCAGGATTGAGATGGTGTCCTCCACCGTGGGCTGATCCACGAACACCTGCTGGAAGCGACGCTCCAGGGCCGGATCCTTCTC
Organism: Actinomycetota bacterium; assembly: GCA_009927375.1. Lineage (GTDB taxonomy): Bacteria > Actinomycetota > Acidimicrobiia > Acidimicrobiales > Ilumatobacteraceae > UBA3006. The sequence goes on from RFNE01000101.1 coordinate 904, forward strand.
GATGTACTTGCGGAACTCATCGAGTGTGGTGGCACCCACCATTCGCAGCTGTCCACGGGCCAGCAGCGGCTTGAGCATGTTGCCGGCGTCCATGGAACCCTCGGCTGCGCCGGCCCCGACCACGGTGTGCATCTCGTCGATGAAGGTGATGACCTCACCCTCGGAATCGGTGATCTCCTTGAGCACGGCCTTGAGTCGTTCCTCGAACTCACCGCGGTACTTGGCCCCGGCGACCATGGAGGACAGATCGAGCGAGATGAGGCGCTTGTCGCGCAGACTCTCGGGCACATCGCCCTCGACGATGCGACGGGCCAGACCCTCGACAATGGCGGTCTTGCCGACACCGGGTTCACCGATCAGCACCGGGTTGTTCTTGGTGCGACGCGAGAGGATCTGCATCACGCGCTCCATCTCACGGTGACGACCGATCACCGGATCGAGCTTGTTGTCGCGAGCGAGCTGCGTGAGGTTGCGACCGAACTGGTCGAGGATCTGGCTGCCACCCTTTTCGGGCTGGTCTTCCTTTGCACTCGACTGACCTTCGCCCTTCGGTGCGGAACCCTGATAACCGGAGAGCAACTGGATGACCTGTTGGCGCACGCGGCTCAGGTCGGCGCCGAGCTTGACGAGCACCTGTGCCGCCACGCCCTCGCCCTCGCGGATGAGTCCGAGCAGGATGTGTTCGGTGCCGATGTAGTTGTGACCGAGCTGGAGCGCCTCGCGCAACGACAACTCGAGGACCTTCTTGGCGCGCGGCGTGAACGGGATGTGACCCGATGGCGAAGAGCCACCCTGGCCGATGATCTCTTCGACTTGTGCGCGCACGGCGTCGAGGGAGATGTTGAGCGATTCCAAGGCCTTTGCAGCGACGCCTTCGCCCTCATGGATGAGGCCGAGCAGGATGTGTTCGGTGCCGATGTAGGAGTGGTTCAGGAGCCGCGCTTCTTCCTGCGCCAGCACCACGACCCTGCGTGCCCTGTCGGTAAATCGTTCGAACACTGTGGAGACCGCCTTTTTTCGCTGCGAACCTTGTCTGAAGTGTACCCGTGGGTGTCAGGCACCTGATGTTGTGCATGACACACGCACGAAGTATGAAATTCGTGCGTTTTCGGGTGGCGAATTGTGCGCTTCGTTCGCCATTTCACAAGGGCCATGCGTAGCCTGAAGGGAATGGCTCTGGCGTCACCTCTCCTTGGGCTGCCCTCGATGGACGCCGACCGCGACCGCGTGGAGGCAGCACTGCTGAACGCCGTGCGCACGCGCGACGCCTACCTCACTGAAATCGCCTCACATCTCATCGTTGCGGGTGGAAAACGACTGCGCCCCGTGATGACGGTGGCGGCCGCCCAGGTTGGCGGACAGTCGCCCGTTTCCGACGAGGTGGTGCTCGGTGGCATTTCCTGTGAGCTCGTGCACCTCGGTTCGCTGTATCACGACGACGTGATGGACGAAAGCCCTTCGCGTCGCGGAGTCGAAACGGTGAACGCCAAGTGGGGGAACCTGCAGGCCATCCTCGCCGGCGACTTCCTGCTCAGTCGCGCGTCGGAGATCGCCGCGTCGCTCGGCAACGACATCGCCGGGTTGCTCGCGCGCACGATCGGCCAACTCTGCGAGGGCCAGATCGAAGAGTTGCGCCACACCTACGACCGCACCCGCACCGTGCCGTCGTACCTCGTGAGCATCGAGGGCAAGACCGCATCGCTGTACTCGACGTCGGCCCGCATCGGTGGCCTCCTTGCCGGTCTCTCGCCGAGCGAGGTCGAGGCACTGACGAACTATGGCACCGCCTTCGGCATGGTGTTCCAGATCGTCGACGACCTGCTCGACATCATCGCCACGGACGAAGAACTCGGCAAGCCAGCCGGTCACGACATGGAAGAGGGCGTGTACACGTTGCCCGTCTTGTTGACCCTCGCAGCGGGCGGTGCCGCATCGAACGAACTCACCGACATTCTTGGCAAGCCACTCAGCTCCTATGAGCGTGACAAGGCGTTGTCGATCGTGCGCTCGGGCCCTGGCGTCGCCAGTGCCATCGACAGCGCGCAGAGTTACGTGCAGCTGTGCGATCAGTACTGCAACAAGTTGCCGCAGAGTGCGGCGACCGACGCACTGCGAGCCGCGCCGAGCGTGTTGCTCAACTCAGTGATTCGCTGACCGCCTGCGCGGCAGCCAAACCCGACAACACCGCACCCTCGACACGCGGGCCTCCGAAGGCGTCACCGGCAAAGACGATGCCATCGAGTGCGAGACATCGCTCGGGCCAGATGGTGCGTGGCGTGGCGAACCGCCACTTCTTCACGTTGCTCTCGAGAATGCGCGCCCGACCGAGCAGTGGTGCTGCGAGTTCGCGCAGCAACGAAGTGAGTTCTTCGGTTGATGAGTCCCAGTGCGCGAGGCTCCACTCTGCATCGGCGTGCATGGTGAGTGCGGGGACCCTCGACACACCCTTGGTGCGGTTGTCGGCCGCTAACGACACGGACGGGCACGGATGCTGGCGTGCGCCGTGAGGGCCGAGGTTGAGTGGCTGGTCGACCACGGCGAGCAAACAGATCGTGCGGTCGTAGTCGAGGGAGATCAGTTCCTCGGGAATGTCGAGATCGGTCGTGATCGTGAGTGAATACGACTGCGGGGTCGGACACGTCGTGATGACCGCATCAGCAGGGATGGTTTCGCCCGTATCGAGGAGCACCGACCACTTGGTTGACGTTCCCCGCTGCACGCTGAAGGCGAGTGAGTCGTAGCGAACGGAAAGCCCATGCGCGAGATACTTCGCAATGTCCGTCATGCCGTGCACGCCGCGGTATCGGGGATGGCCATCGTTGTCGTCGAAGCCCGTGCACCACTCGCGCACGACACCATGTCGCAGCCACTCTTCGACGATCTCTTTGAACCTCGGCTCGCGAACGGTGAAGAACTGTGCGCCGTGGTCGAGGGTGGCCTCGCCGATCCGACGCGTGGCGA